>NZ_APHY01000078.1 GCF_000417505.1 Megasphaera sp. NM10 | reverse complement strand
TCAGAGCTGCCTGGATTTAGACGACATTCCCGTCTACCAGCCGGATACCCCCTATACAGGAACGTTCAGTGGACAACGAGTCCGGCGCGGCCTGTACCGCTTTGCTGATGGAAGGACGGCCAATGCCGATATCAACGGAGCCGCCAACATACTTCGTAAAAGTAAGCAGAACTTCGATTTCGAGGGACTGTGTAAGGGGCTTTTGGACAGCCCTTTGAGAATAAGGCTATCCTGATTTCAGGAGGAAACTTAAACAAGCAACCTTCTCAAGAATCTCCCGCTTCTATAAGCGGGAGAGGTTCAATGACAACCATATTGACAACGAACATAAGACCGTATATAATGAGAGTGTAACGAATTTTACCTTTTGACTTTTAGCTTCTTGATAGGAGTTGATTTTATGAATCGTGTAAAAACCGTATTTCTCATGACGGCCCTGGCGGGTATCCTCATGGCCATCGGCGGCCTCATCGGCGGCCGCAGCGGCGTCATGGTCATGTTCCTCATCGCTACGGCGATGAACTTCATTTCCTACTGGTTCAGTGATACTATGGTCCTGAAAGCCTATCGGGCACAGGAAGTCGGAGAAGACCACTACCTGTACCGCATCGTCGCCGACCTGGCTCAGCGGGCGGACCTGCCCATGCCCAAGGTCTACATCATCCCGACGGAAGTACCCAATGCCTTCGCTACGGGCCGCAGCCCGTCCCATGCAGCTGTCGCCGCGACGGCTGGGATCCTGGACCTTCTTGACGAAGATGAAATCCGCGGTGTCCTGGCCCATGAAATGAGCCATATCCTGCATCGGGATATCCTCATCAGCACTATCGTGGCCTGCTTTGCCAGCGCCATCGGCATGATTGCCAACATCGCCCAGTGGGCTGCCATCTTCGGCGGCGGCCGCGACGACGACGGGGAAGGCAATCCTGTAGCCCTCTTGGTGACGGCTATCGTAGCGCCCCTGGCTGCGTCTATCATCCAGCTCGGCATTTCCCGGACGCGGGAATATATGGCCGACGAAGAAGGGGGCCGCATGATCGACGACCCCATCGCCCTGGCCAGAGCTTTGGCGAAAATCGATAACTACGCTCACCATTATGCCCTGCCAGGTGCGACGAAGGCGACGGCTCACATGTGCATCATCAACCCCTTTGCCGGTGCCGGCAGTGCCATTGCCAACCTCTTCAGTACCCATCCGTCGACAGAAAAACGTATCGAACGGCTGGAAGAACTGGACAAAGAATTACATGATTAATGTTTTACCGTAGGGGCCGTGTCGCATAAAGGCTTATTCCACCGTGCTAGGTCCCGTTTGCTTTATAGTTTGCAGTACAGAGTTTGTAGTTTTCAGAGAAAACCTTTAAATTTAAAGCCATCCGCTAACAACTAACTGCTAGCCACTAGCCACTTAAAAGGGCTTGTCGCACATGCGACAAGCCTTTTTCTATTGCATTTTCCGTCAGACAAGATATAATAAAAATATTGTAATAGAATGTAACCGTGAGGAGGAACGCTGGTTGGCAGAATATATCATGCTGCAGGGGACGAGTTCCCATGTCGGCAAGAGCATCATTACGACGGCTTTGTGCCGCATTTTCTTACAAGAAGGGAAACGGGTCGTCCCTTTCAAGGCCCAGAACATGGCTTTGAATTCCTATGTCACTGCCGATGGCCGGGAAATGGGCCGGGCCCAGGTCGCCCAGGCCGAAGCGGCCGGCCTGCTGCCCATGGTGGCCATGAATCCCGTCCTGTTGAAGCCCACAGGCAATGCCTGCTCACAGGTCATCATCGACGGTCGTCCTGTAGGCAACATGTCAGCCCGGGAATATCATAAAGGCTATGCGCTCCAGGCTTTCGACGCCGTCAAACGGGCCCTGGGCGAACTGGATAGGGCTTACGACACGCTGGTCATCGAAGGGGCCGGCAGCCCGGCAGAAATCAACCTGAAGGACCATGATATCGTCAACATGCGCGTTGCCAAATACCTTGGCGCGCCCGTACTCTTAGTGGCCGATATCGACCGCGGCGGCTCGCTGGCTGCCTTAGTCGGCACGCTGGAACTGCTCGACCCGGATGAACGGGACCTGGTCAAAGGCCTGGTCATCAATAAATTCCGCGGTGACGTATCGCTGTTCACGCCGGCCATCGATTTTTTGGAAAAAAAGACGGGCAAATCCGTCCTGGGCGTCGTGCCCTATGTCGATGACCTGGGCATCGATGAAGAAGATTCTGTATCCCTCGACGATAGGGAACAGCGGCCAGAAGCTGATAAGGTATCTATCGCCGTCGTCCAGGTGCCTAAGATTTCCAACTTCACCGATTTCGACAGCCTGGCCCGCGAAGACGACGTCGCCCTGTACTATGCCCGCCATCCCCGCGACCTGGCCGGCGCCGATGCCGTCATCCTGCCGGGCAGCAAGAATACGACAGAAGACTTGTGTTTCCTCCTGGAACAAGGCTGGGACTGGGCTTTACAGCATTTCATCAGCCAAGGGAAACCCGTCATCGGCATCTGCGGCGGCTATCAGATGATGGGCCAGGCTGTCTGCGACCCGGATCAGACCGAGTCCCAACTGGGCCGCGTCGAAGGCCTGCACCTCCTGGGTGTGACGACGACCTTCGTATCGCATAAATTGACGTCGCAAGTGACGGCTGACTGCCGCGACCTGCCTTTTGCCGGAACCATCCTGCAAGCGAAGGGCCTGACGGGCTATGAAATCCACATGGGCCGGACCGAGCGGGATGGCAGCGATACGTATCCCTTTGTCGTCACCAGCCGTTCTGGAGAACCCTGTGAAAGTCTGGCCGGTGCCGCCCGTAAAGATGGCCTGGCCTGGGGAACTTATATCCACGGCATCTTTGATAACGACGCGTTCCGCCGCCAATTCCTCAATGCCCTGCGGATCCGCAGGGGATGGCAGCCCCTGCCGGTGACGCTGCACTACCGGCAGGAAAAAGAAGCGAAATACGACTGCCTGGCCCGGATCGTCCGGGAGTCTCTGGACATGAAGCGCCTGCGGCAGATTATGGAAGAAGGAATAAAATGATTACTGTACTCACCGCTTTTATCGTAGATTTCATCATTGGCGATCCCCATACGAAACTGCATCCCGTCGCCCTCATCGGGCGCTGGATCAGTCTGCTCGAACGGCTGTTCTATAATGAGAAATCGACGAAATGGGAACATTTCATCTTAGGCGGGCTGACTGTCGTCATTACCCTGTTGTTTGTCTACAACATCACCCTGGCCCTGGTCCTGGCCTTGGAATTTTTACCTAACGAACATTGGAGTTATATCATCCAGGGCATCCTCTTATCCTTCATGATCTGCCCCCGCAGCCTGGCCAAGGCCGGTCGGGAAGTCTATCGCTATCTCGTCCGTCATCATCTGCGCATTGCCCAGTTGAAGGTCGGCAAGATCGTCGGTCGCGATACGGACCATCTCGACAGCCCGGAAGTGACGCGGGCTACAGTGGAAACGATTGCCGAAAATACCATTGACGGCATCGTGTCGCCGCTGTTCTTCTTTGCCATCGGCGGCCTGCCCCTGGCTGTCGTCTATCGGGCGGCCAATACCCTCGATTCCATGATTGGCTATAAAACCGATAAATACATCTATTTCGGCCGCGTTGCAGCCCGCGTCGATGACGTCCTCAACTACATCCCGGCCCGGATCTGCGCCCTGCTGTTCATTGCGGCTGCCGCCTGCCTGGGCTATGATGCCAAAGGGGCCTGGCGCATCATGCGCGTGATGCCTCTAAGCATCCCAGCCCGAACGGCGGCTATGCCGAAGCGACCGTAGCCGGGGCCTTGGGCATCCGTTTAGGCGGGCATAACCGTTATTTCGGCAAGGATACATTCCGCGAATATATGGGCGATGCCGACCATGAACTGGAACCGCAGTATATCCGCAAGGCCATGTATCTCATGTACAGCGTATCCCTGGCAGCCGGTGTCATTACGGCGCTCCTTCATTTAGGGCTCTACGGCTTATGGAGCTGATTGTCCGCGTTCCCGGTTCGTGCGGGGAAGTGATGCAGGGCTTCTGGCAGGGAAGGCCCTTCTTGGTTACGTGTCCCATCGACCGCTACAGTACCGTCGTCGTCCGCCCCGGGACGGGACGGCTCGTCGGCGGCGGGGCCAAGGCATGCCGTGCCCTGGCGCTGGGACAGGCCTATTGCCAGTGCGACAGCCTGGCTCATGATTTTTTCCTGACGTCGGAATTGCCTTCCGGCAAGGGCATGGCTTCCAGTTCGGCCGATATCTGCGCTGTCCTGGCAGCCGTAGCAGCCGTGAACCAGGTGCATCTTTCTGAAGGGGACATTGGCCGTCTGGCGGCTTCCATCGAGCCGACAGACGGCATTTTTTGTCAGGGCCTGGCAGTGATACAGCCGGAAACGGGGGAGCTCCTCCATGTCTTTCCGCACGTACCACCCTTAACTATTGCCATCTTTGATGCCGGTGGGACCGTCGATACCGTAGCTTTCCATCAGGCCCGGCCAGACCGTGTCCGGCCTGATGCGGCGGCTCTCTTCCTGGGCTGGCAGCTCTTGTCGTCGTCGCTGACAGACCGCCAGATCGGACAGGCGGCGACCCTCAGTGCCCTGGCCAATCAACCCTGGCTGCCGAAACCGGATTTTCCGGCCTTTTTCCGGGCTGCCCGCCGTCATCCGGCTGTCGCCGGCGTCAACGTAGCCCACAGCGGGACTGTGGCCGGCGTCTTTTTCTGCCAGTCTGCCAGTCAGGCGGACAGGGAGGGGGTCATTGCTTCACTGAGCCGGCAGTTTTCGCATTGGACCTATACAGAAACGGTCCATTTGCGCAGCGGCGGTATTTCCATAGAAAACAGGTGATTCCATGATAAAACGATTTGAACATGGCGGCAATATCTATCAGCCCGCACCGGATGGCGGTCCGTGGCTGGACTTCAGTGCCAATATCAATCCTCTCGGACTGCCGGAGAGCATCCGCCAGGCCCTGGCGGCCCATCTCGACGCCGTCGTCCATTATCCGGATCCGGCCGGGACGGCGCTGCGCCAGGCCTTAGAAGGGGCCTACGGCGTACCAGGCGGGACTATCCTGCTGGGCAATGGCGCAGCCGAACTTTTTTATCTCTATATGCATACTTTCCGGCCTCAGCGGGTCCTGCTGCCCGTCCCTTCCTTCAGTGAATACGAACGGGCGGCACGGGCTGTTGGGGCCGTTATCGGCTATGAGTACCTGAAAGAAGACGATGACTTTGCCTTTCCCTGGGAAGGGCTGCGCCGGGCCTGCGGCCAGGTGGACTGCATCGTCATCGGCAATCCCAACAATCCTACGGGCACCCTGGCGACGGCCGATGAAGTCCTGGCCCTGGCCGAAGTCGGCGCCCGCAAGGGAACAGATATCCTCGTCGATGAATCGTTCCTCGATTTCCTTCCCTCTGACGAAGCCTATTCCGTCCTGGACCAGGCCGGGGACCGGGATAACCTGTTCGTCATCCGGTCGCTGACGAAATTCTACGCTCTGCCGGGCCTGCGCCTGGGTTTTGGTGTCACGTCGCCGTTGCGGCGCGGCCTCATGGAGGGGCATAAAGACGGCTGGAATGTCAATGTCCTGGCTCAGTATGCCGGCGTCGCCGGACTCCGGGACCGGGCCTATCAGCAGGCTTCGCGCCAATTGGTCCAGAAGGAGAAAGACTGGCTCTATGAACAGATGACGGCCCTGCCGGGTCTTCACGTCTATCGGCCTTGTGTCAATTTCATCTTCTGGCGCCTTACGGGAGAAGGGAAGCGGACGGCAGACCTGGCAGACGCCTTGCGGGCTGACGGGATTTTGATCCGCGATTGTACCAATTATCCGGGCCTGACGGCGGCATACGGGCGCAATGCCGTGCGGCCTCGCTTTGAAAATGAAAGATTCGTGGAAAAAATGCGGGAAAAATTAAGTAAGTTCTGATTTTCACTAAAATATTAAAGAAAGATTAGAGAAGCATTAGAATTAGATTAAACTTGCGAAAAATTCATGATTTTTTTTCCTTTTTATGATAGAATAAACTCACAAATTAAATTATTTAATTTATTACATTTTCTGTCCTTATGATTTCTTGACAAAATCTAAAATTTAAAAAGATAGGAGGAGTGTCATATGGGAGAAAATAAAGGAAACAGAACAATTGCTATTGGCTTGATGTTGTTCGCATTGTTCTTTGGTGCAGGGAACCTGATCTTCCCGGCTGCCATGGGGCAGGCTGCCGGCTCGAATGTCTGGTGGGCTGTCCTGGGCTTCGTCGTCACCGGCGTCGGCCTTCCGTTGGCCGGGGTCCTGGCCATGGGCTATTCTGGCTGTAAGAACTTGCAGGAACTGGCAAGCCGCGTCCATCCGGCATACGGTCTTTTCTTCACGGTCATCTGTTATCTGACTATCGGGCCGTTCTTCGCCATTCCCCGTACGGGCAGCGTCTCTTATGAAATCGCCGTCCGTCCCTTCTTGCAGAGCGGTGGCAATGACATGATCATGACGGGCTTTTTGGTCCTGTTCTTCGTCATTTCCTTCTGGCTGTCCGTATCGCCGCAGAAACTGGTCGACCGTATCGGCAAGATCCTGACGCCGGCTCTGCTGCTCACAATCCTGCTGCTCATCGCCAAATCTTTCATTACGCCCCTCGGCTCGCCGCAGGAACCGACCGCTGCTTATGCAACGGCCAGCATCGCTGCCGTACAGGGCATCCTCGATGGCTACAACACGATGGATGCTATCGCCTCGCTGGTCTTCGCCATCCTGGTCATCGAATTCGTCATGGAAGACGGGGCTACGGAACCGGCGGCTATCACTAAGGAAGTCTTTAAGGCCGGCCTCATTGCCGTCAGCTGCCTGGCTTTTGTCTACATCTTCATCGCCAAGATCGGTGCCGACAGCGTCGCCGCTTTCGGTATCCAGGAAACAGGCGCACCGGTCCTTTCCAAGAGCGCTATGATCCTCTTTGGTAATGTCGGGGCTGTCATCCTGGCCGTCATCGTACTCCTGGCCTGCTTATCGACGTCCATCGGTCTGATTACGTCGTGCGCTACGTATTTCAATGAACTCGTCGGCAATATCGGCTATAAGAAATGGGTCACCATCTTTACGGTCATTTCCTTCTTCGTCGCCATGTTCGGCCTGAAGACCATCATCGTCGCCGCTATTCCGGTCTTGATGTTCATTTATCCTCTCGTCGTCGCCATCATCATCCTGACCTTCCTCAACAATCTCTTTGATGGACGGCAGTGTGTCTACGCCTGGACCATCGGCCTGACACTCATCCCGGCTTTGGTCACAGGGCTCCAGACGGCGAAAATTTCCTTAGGACCTATCGATAATATCTTCAATACCATGGTACCGCTCCACACGCTGGGCATGGGCTGGATCAGCTTCACCATCGCTGGGTTCATCATCGGTTTCATTTGGAGAGCTGCTGTTTCTTCAAACAAAGCTAGTCAGTAAGGATTGGGGGCATGTTTATGAATATTTTACGCCGCAAATCCTTCGATGACTTGTTGGCCCATACGCAGGAAAAGAAATTGAACAAGGCTCTCGGCGCCTTCGATATTACCCTCATGGGCCTGGGTATCATCATCGGGACGGGGATTTTCGTCCTCACCGGTATCGGCGCAGCGAAATACGCCGGTCCCGGCCTGATGTTATCCTTCGTCTTCGCCGCTATTACCTGCGCGTTCGTCTGTCTTGCTTATTCGGAACTGGCTTCGTTCCTGCCCGTATCCGGCAGTTCGTACACCTACGCCTATGCGTCGCTCGGTGAAATCTTTGGCTGGTGGGTCGGCTGGAGCCTCATCCTGGAATACTCGGTCGGCGCCAGCGCCGTAGCTGGCGGCTGGTCGGCCTACTTCGTCGGTATCCTTCATTCCTGCGGCATCGACTTGCCGAAAGCCTTGACGGCCGTGCCGGCTGACGGCGGACTCATCAATCTGCCGGCGGTCCTCATCGTCGTCCTGGCGACGGCGCTCCTCGTCATCGGCGTCCGCGAAAGCGCTCACGTCAACCGCATCCTGGTGTACGTCAAGATCGGGACGATTTTCCTCTTCCTCTTCCTGGCAGCACCGCATATCGAACCGATGAACTGGCAGCCGTTCCTGCCTTATGGCATCCACGGCGTCTTTGCCGGGACGGCCGTTCTCTTCTTCGCTTACCTTGGCTTCGATGCCCTGGCGACGGCAGCCGAAGAAACGAAGAATCCGAAACACGACATGCCTATCGGCATCATTTCGGCCCTGGCCATCTGTACGGTCCTATACATCGCCGTCTGTGCGGCCATGACCGGCGTCGTCCCGTATCCCATGCTCGATACGGCAGCACCGGCGTCCTTCGTCCTGGAATACATCGGCCTCCATCTCGGTTCGGCCATCGTCGGTACGGGCGCTATCTGCGGCCTGTCGACGGTCGTCCTGGGCATGCTCTTCGCTCAGAGCCGGGCTCTCTACTCGATGAGCCGTGACGGCCTCATGCCCATGAGCCTTTACAAGGTTCATCCGAAGTTCCATACGCCGTATATCATCCAGATCGTCATCGGCGTCATCGTCGCCTGCATCACCGGTTTCACACCGATTCACATTGTCGCTGAAACATGCAGTGCCGGTACGATTTTCGCCTTCCTCTGCTCCTGCGTCGGCATCCTCGTCCTGCGTCGGCTCTATCCGGACCATCCGCGTGGATTCCGCTGCCCGGCTGTACACGTCATCGCTCCGCTGGGCTTCATATGCTGCGCTTTCATCTTCTCCGAACTGTCGCCGCATACGCTGATGCTGTTCACAGGCTGGACCATCCTGGGCCTCATCATCTACATGGTTTACGGACGCAAACACAGCCTCTTGCAGAAAGAAAGCAGCAATTCGTAGTTCGTAAGCTCCGTCCTGTAGGGACTTGCACGTGGCAAGCCCGCCAAGCCTCCCCATTATAGGGGAGGTGGCCCGAAGGGCCGGAGAGGTTTCATATGAAAAAAAGAGGATGGAGTTTGCAGAGAAAAAGCTTTAAATTTAAAACCATCCGCTAACTACTAACTGCTGGCCACTAACCCCTAAAAAAGGGGCTGTAACATAATAGCCTCATCGAAAAAAATGGACTCAGTTATCTGAGCCCATTTTTTTAAGCAAAAGAGGCCCCAAAGGGCCTCTTTTGCTGGTATAATTATTGTATGCTAAACAAAATCAACCACGTAAAGTATACCAAAACTTACACTCCGAGGCAACTCGTTTTGCCATTGGATTATGGCATTTCACTAGAACAAGATCGGTTGGTTTGTATCGTAGATGCATTATTGGAAAGGTTGGATTATTCAGCATTACAGCATCTCTACTCTGTGAAAGGCAGAAATCCTAAGGTACCTCCCAAAATCTTGTTCAAAGTGATGGTTTTCGCTGCAGCCCAGGGCGTGTATTCCCTGCGCAG
>NZ_APHY01000077.1 GCF_000417505.1 Megasphaera sp. NM10 | reverse complement strand
TGTCTCCTGTAGGACGACTGATTCCTATATTCAAGATCAAAGGGCTTTTTTAGCTCTTCTCATGAGCAAGTACCCGTTCAACGAATTCTTTGCGTAACATAGCTTTGGTGACATTCCTTTCTTCCCATGGCATAAGAATCAACTCCTTCTTATGCCTAAAAGTATCACTTTTTTCAGTAGGGGGAAGACCCCTATTTATGTAAACTATGTTATTGCACATAACAACGTGCGCCGCGGCCGCTTGGGCGTTTGTTTGAGCTTGAAGTAGTTGTGCTTGACTGTGCAGTTCTTTTCGTCTGTAAAGGTATTGACGTCGAAGAGTTTCAACGATTCGATGAAGGGAACGAATTTCTTGTAGCCAAAATTGCGGACGTCGAAGTCGGAGAACTGCTTGCTCAGGAGATTTCCCAGGGTACCCGAGAAAATCCAGCCGTTGTCGTCGGAATTTTCTTCGGTCAGCTTGATGAGCGCCTGACGGATGGTGGAGAAATCTTTCCCCGGTGTCTTGCCGTGGAGGGGCATCGTTTCCGGCGGTGTCAGCGGACGGGCTGCCGGCGTTTCGCTGGCATGATTATCGGCTTCCGGCTTTTCGGCCTTAGCCTGCGGACTGGTATGTTCGGCCTGGGCTTCTTCATGGTCCGTGCCTTCGTGGTCACCGGCTTCGTGTTCTTCGGCTTCTTCCCAAAGGACGTCGAGGTAGAGGAACTTGTTGCAGGCCGAGATGAAGGACCGGGGCGTCTTGCTTTCGCCCATACCGAGGACATATTTCTGCGATTCCCGCAGGCGCGAAGCCAGGCGGGTGAAATCACTGTCTGACGAGACGATGCAGAAGCCGTCGAGGTTGCTCTGGTACAATAAGTCCATCGTGTCGATGATGAGGGCCGAGTCGGACGAATTCTTGCGGATTGTATTGCTGTACTGCTGGACGGGCTGGATGGCGTTATCTAAAATGGTATTGCGCCACGACGCCATCTGGGGCGTCGTCCAGTTGCCGTAAATGCGTTTGTAGATGACATCGCCGAGATTATTCGCTTCAGATAAGATGACGTCGATGTATTTGCTGGAAATATTTTCGGCGTCGATGAGGACGGCGAGTTTCATTTCTTGATTCATAATTTGATTACCTCTGTTTACATTACTTTTTTATTATATCATCATCCATAATAACTGTGCTATAATAAAACCAAGGCTGGAACGAAGGCGTTTATCCTTCACCAGGCCTATTTTTTTTAAGAAGGTGATACGCGTGAAAATGGAACATATGGCGCCTTTCTGCGTCGTCGCAGCCGGTATCTGCTGGGGCATCATCGGCCTGTTTACCCGCCAGCTGTCGGCCTATGGCCTGTCGCCCTTACAGATTACCTTTGGCCGGGCCCTGGTCACGGCCATCGCCATGGCTGTCGTCGCCCTATTCCGCCAGCCCCGCAGTTTGGCCATTGCGCCGCGGGATATCTGGATGTTCCTGGGGACCGGCCTGGGGAGCATCGTCTTTTTCAATATCTGCTACTTCACAGCCATCGAATTGACGACCTTGTCCGTCGCGGCTATCCTGCTCTATACGGCGCCGAGTATCGTCATGGTCTTTTCTATCTTCCTTTTCCATGAACGCTTTACGCGGCGCAAGGGGTTCTGCCTGGTCCTGGCCTTTGTCGGCTGCGTCCTGGTCAGCGGCTTAGGCATGGGTCATGTCGAGGCTGCCGGTATCCTGGCCGGTCTGGGCAGCGGCTTCGGCTACGCCTCTATTCCATTTTTGGCCGCTATGCCCTGGCGAAATATGAACCCCTGACGGTCACGGCCTGGACCTTCATCATCGCGTCTTCAGGGCTCCTGCCTTTCTGCCATTTCGGCATGATCCTTTCCCTGGCCGCCGCCGTGCCCTATACGGGCCTCCTCTTCGCCCTTCTCGGCCTGATGTCGACGGCTCTGCCCTTTGGCCTCTATACGATGGGCCTGAAGCATATGGAAGCGGGCCGGGCATCTATCCTGGCTTCAGTGGAACCGTTGACGTCGACCGTCGTCGGCATTGCTATTTTCCATGAAGCCCTGACCCTGACCGGGGCGGCCGGCATGGCCTGTATCCTGGGGGCGGTCATCCTCCTGGCCAGGTCCGGATCCGCTAACGGATGAATTCAAAGCGGAATTTCCGGCCCGGCGTGATATAGTCGAGGAGAAATTCTTCGTTCGGCACGACTTTGGCGACGATGTTGGTCCGCTCTTCCGGCGGCAGTTCACATTTGACGATCTGGACTTCGCCCATATAACGCAGGAAATCGGCGTTGTCCAGGGTGATGTCGCCGCGGTGGAGACTGCGGAAGATGTCGCTGTCCGGTTCGATGATGCGGCCGTCCAGATGGGCCCGGCTGCCATTGGCGCGGATGACATCCCGCGACGGGTCGGGCCGGGCCGTGAAGGTATAGGACAACAGGTCCTGGATGTGCGGTTCCCAGCTGAGGAGTTTGGCCTTGATGACGACGACGTCCGTTTCTTCCCGGCCGGCCCGGGCCAGGTCGCGCAGTTCTTTATCGGCCGGCTTGTCGTCGCCGATGAAGACGGACTGGACGCCCAGGGCGGCCAAGTGGCGGGCTGCCAGGCTGACGTCCTGATGGCGGTGGAATTCCAGCGTCGGCAGGCCTTCATACAGCGGTGCCCGTTGGCCGGCCTGGCTGGCGACGAAGGCGCCGACGGACAGGCCACAGGCGTGGAGCCTGTCGGTCTGGGTCTTGAAATAGTCGAGGGCCAGGCCCGTGTGGGGACGGGGATAGAAGTTGTGCAGGCTGTCGATGTGGTCCAGCTGGGCGCCATTCTTCCGGAGGTCTTCCAGGTCTTTCCGGGTCAGCGTCGACGCGTTGACCTGGACGCGGACGATGTGGCTGTACATGGCCAGCTTGGCTGCATCGAAACCGTCGTCAAAGCGGACAGTTGTAATGCCCAGCTTGGCGATAACTTCCGGATCGAAACGGTCCATGCCCAGGCAGGCTGCCGAGGCCGGCGATACGTCGGCGACGATGTCGAGCTGACATTGCCGGGCCGTGTCCAGGACGGCCTGCAGTTCCTTGCGGAAGGCTGCCGGGTCCGTTTCAGGGATGTGGAATGACGTAAAGAGCCGCGTCATCCCCAGGGCAGCGGCCCGTTCGATGCGGGCCGTTTTTTCTTGGATCGTCCCTCCCAGGCCGGGATAGACGGAAATACCCGTTTCCATTTATTCACCCTCCTTCGGGTCGTCGAAACCCAAGAGCCAGGTTGCAATGAAGCCGGCCACGTAGGCTGTGACGAGTCCTAATAAATACATGGGGATGTTGTCCGTACTGGCTGCCAGAGGCAGGCCGGAAATGCCGATCGTCGCGGCGCCGACCATGTAGGCGGCCTGGACGGCGCCGCCAAAGGCTCCGCCGATGCAGGCCCCGATAAAGGGCTTGCCCAGGGGCAGGGTGACGCCGTAGATGAGCGGTTCGCCGACGCCCATGAGGCCGACGGGCAGGGCCGAGGCGATGGTCTTGCGCAGGGCCTTGTTCTTCGTCTTGGCATAGACGGCGATAGCCGCGCCGACCTGGCCGCCGCCGGCCATGGCCAGGATGGGCAGGAGAATGGTCACGCCGTAGCGCGACAGGAGTTCCGCGTGGATCGGCGTCAGGCCCTGATGGATGCCGACCATGACCATGGGCAGGAAGGTCCCGCCCAGGATGAAGCCCGTCACGGCGCCGCCGGTCCCGATGGATTCCGTCGCCGCATAGCCGATGGCTTCTGACAAATAGCCGCCCAGGGGCTGGCAGAGGAAGAGGGCCACGAAGGTCGAAATGACGACGACCAGGAAGGGCGTGACGAAGAGGTCGAACATATCCGGGACGAGGCGGTGGAGCTTCTTTTCCAGCCACGATGAAAAGAAGACGACCAGGAGGACGGCGATGATGCCGCCCCGGCCAGGGACCAGGGATTCGCCGAAGAGATTGATCTGAGCCAGGTTCGGATGGCTGAGGATGGCTGCCATGACGCCGCCCAGCATGGGCGAGCCGCCGAATTCCTTAGCCGCATTGATGCCGACGAAGATGTTCAGGCCATAAAAGGCGGCGTTGCCGGCGATGGCCAGGACCTGCATCAGCGGCTGGGCCGCCAGGGACGGGTCCATCTTGAAGGCCACGTTGAGCAGGCCCGTGATCAGGCCGCAGGCGATGAAGGCCGGGATGATGGGCACGAAGATATGGGCGATTTTCTTCAGGGCCAGTTTGGCCGGCGTCGCGTTCTTGCGGCGTATTTCTTCGTGAAGGGCCTGGCCGTCGAAGGGCCCCTGCTTATCGTCGCCGGCATCTGGCGCAGCGGCCGCCGGCTGTTCTTTACGGCCTGCTTCGACTAAGGGGGCAAAGGCCTGGTATAGTTTGGTCGCCTTGCCCGGGCCGACGATGATCTGCCATTCGTCACCGGATTTGTTGATGCCCATGACGCCGGGCAGTTTGGCCAGGTCGTCTTTGCTAAAGTGTTCATCCTTTACGGTCAGGCGCAGGCGGGTCATGCAGTTGTAAGCCTTTTCGATATTGCCTGCCGGACCGGTGATATCGTAGATGGCCCGTGCCAGTTTATCGTAATCCATGGGCAGCCTCCTTGAGGACGGCGGCGACATAGCCCTGGGCCGCTGTCAGGCGGTCTTCGGCTTCGCTGGCCGGGATGTGCAGGAGGACCATGACGATGGCCGTCTTGGCCCGGCCCTGACTTTCCCTGAGGGCTTCGATGGCCTTCTGGCGGCTGCAGCCCGTCGCCGTCATGACGATGCGTCGCGCCCGTTCTTCCAATTTCTGATTGGACGACTTGACGTCGACCATGAGGTTGCCATAGACTTTGCCCAGGCGGATCATGGCGCCTGTAGACAACATGTTGGCGATCATCTTCTGGGCCGTGCCGGCTTTCATGCGCGTCGAGCCCGTGACGACTTCCGGGCCGACGACGGCGCAGAGGTCGATGTTGGCACAACGGCCGATGGCCGAATGAGGCGAACAGTCGATGGCGATGGTAGCGGCTCCGACCGAGGCCGCATAGGTCAGGCCGCCGACGACATAAGGCGTCCGGCCCGAGGCGCTGAGGCCGACGACGACGTCGTCAGCCGTCAGGTTTTTGTCTATCAAATCCTGCCGGCCCAGTTCCGGCGAGTCTTCAGCCCCTTCTTTGGCCCGGAAGATGGCTTCATAACCGCCGGCGATGAGGCCCTGGATGCGTTCCGGGTCGGTGCTGTACGTCGGCGGACATTCGACGGCGTCGAGGATGCCCAGGCGGCCGGACGTGCCCGAGCCCATGTAGAACAGACGGCCGCCGCGGCGCAGTTTATCGGCAATGGTGTCGACGGCTTGGGCGATGGCCGGGATGATGGCGCCGACGGCATCGGCGACTTTATGGTCTTCTTCATTTATGATGCGCAGCATATCTTCGGTCGATACGCTGTCGATATGCTGGCTATGGCTGTTCTGCTGTTCCGTAGCCAGGGTTTCTAAATTGATCATGCTTGATTCCTTTCTTTCATGCAGTCGTGGCTATTGCCGCTTGGGAACAATATACACATCTCTAATTATAGAGAGTGTTTGAAAGACTTGCAATAGGCCTTTTTTTCATGAGCCAGCACCTTTATTTTTTTGCCGTTTCATGGTATGATTAATCTGCACGCAGCAGACCTGTGTGCCCTGTGCGCCCATAGCTCAGCTGGATAGAGCAGCAGTTTCCTAAACTGCGTGTCGGATGTTCGAGTCATCTTGGGCGCACCATTTTTTTATCTTGAATACAATCTAATCATTTTACAATCCGGAAAGGTGGGTTCTCTCATGTCCGATACCAAGAACCGGCTGGCTTCTTTCCATGAAGAAGTCATGCATGATGCTGATTATACGCTGGCTGAAGCCGTTGCCGAAGCCAAACGCTGCCTGAATTGCAAAGTACCGCAGTGCCGCAAAGGCTGCCCCATTGAAAATGAAATCCCCCAGTTCATACATGCCATGACCTTGGGCGATTTCGGCGCCGCTGCTGAACATATCTATCACCGCAGTGATTTGCCGGCTATCTGCGGCCGCATCTGTCCGAGAGAAAAGCAGTGCGAAGGCCACTGCATCCTCGGCAAAAAAGGCAAACACGTCGAAATCGGCAAACTCGAACGCTTCGTAGCGGACATGGCCCTGGATGGCGGCTTCCTGCCGCAGCCGGTCAGCCGTAAAACAGAAGGCCGCGTGGCCATCATCGGCTGCGGCCCGGCCGGCATGGCAGCTGCGAGAGAACTGGCTGGCCGCGATTATGATGTAACCATCTTTGAAGCCGCTTCCCAGCCCGGCGGTACCATGACCTATGGTATCCCGACTTTCCGGCTCCATAAGGAATTACTGCAGCGCGAAGCCCAGGCCCTGACAGCTATGGGCGTCACCATCGAATATAACGTCAAAATCGGCGTCGACAAATCCCTGGACGAACTGCAGCGTGATTTCGATGCCGTCTTCATCGCCATCGGTACGATGAATGCCTGGAATCTCGGCGTCGACAACGACACGATCGACGGCGTCGTCGATGCGGAACAGTTCCTGCGCGACGTCCAGCGCGTCCAGACCGGTGAAGTCGAACTAGCAGACCTGCCCGTACAGAAAGGCGACCAGGTCATCGTCGTCGGCGCCGGCAACGTCGCCATCGATGCGGCCCGCACGTCGCTGCGCCTCGGTGCGGACGTCAAAATCGTCTACCGCCGGGCTGAAAAGAACATGAAGTGCCTGCCGTCGGAATACGAAGAAGCCAAGGCCGATGGCGTCCAGTTCCAGTTCTATTCGGCACCGAAAGCCGTCGTCGGGACGGACCATGTAGAAGGCCTGAAATACGAAAAACAGCAGATCCTCGAAGATGCCACCATGGTACCGACGGGAGAATTCGGCGTCGTCCCGGCCAATAAAATCATCGCCGCCATCGGCAACAAGCCGGAATTGTCCGTCGTCAAAGCTCTCGGCGTCGATGCCAATGACGATGGCTACATCGCCGTCAAGGATATGCCTTACGGCCTGACCAGCAAAGAAGGCGTCTTTGCTGCCGGCGATATCGTCCACAAGCCGCAGACCGTCGTCCTGGCCATGCGCGAAGGGCGTAAGACTGCCGAAGGTATCGACCAGTACTTGAAGGCCAAAAAAGTCATGGCCGCTGTGAAAGCATGAGGAGGCCGCTATGAGTGAATTGACACGGCAGATACTGAAAGCCAATAAGTCTTTTGTCAAACAGTCCCTGTCCCAGGGCGGCTTCGATGAAGTCAGCAAGTATCCGAGCCGCAACCTGGCCGTCCTGACCTGTATGGACACGCGCCTCTTGAATTTCCTCGAACCGGCCATGGGCATCGCCCGGGGCGAAGCCAAACTCATCAAAGTCGCCGGCAATACGGCTTTTGAAGACTTTGACAGCGTCATCGGCAGCCTCATGGTTGCCGTCTACGAACTGCACGTCCACGACATCATCGTCATGGGCCATGACGACTGCGGCATGCTCAAGACGACGGCAGACAGCCTGTGCCGCCATATGGCCGAAGAAGGCATCGATGAAAAGGCCATCGCCGCCGTCCGCCCCAAATTGGAACAGTGGGCCGACCCCATTACCGATATCGACGCGTCTGTCTGCGATACGGTCCGCCGCCTGCGGGCCAATCCCTACTTGCCTTCATCCCTTACGATTTATGGTATGGTCATCCATCCGCACACCGGTGAAATCCGCGTCGTCGACGATGGAGAAGGCCAGGAACAGGAGGTATTATGAGTCTGGTCACACAACGAATGAAAGACCACGCCGCCGTCCTCGAGGCGACGATGGAGTTGATCCCGGATATTGAAAAAGCCGGGGCTCTGTTCAAAGAGGCCCTGGCTTCTGGTCACAAGATACTTTTTTGCGGCAACGGCGGCAGTGCTGCCGATTCCCAGCATTTAGCCGCGGAAATCGTCGGCCGCTTCCAAAAGGAACGGCGCCCGTTCCCGGCCATCGCCCTGACCGTCGACACGTCGATCCTGACGGCCATCGGCAATGATTATGGCTTCGATACGGTCTTTGCCCGCCAGGTCCGGGCCTTAGGCGAAAAAGGCGACGTCCTGGTCGGCATTTCTACGTCCGGCAACAGCCAGAACGTCCTGGAAGCCATCGATGCAGCCCGTGAAAAAGGCCTCACTGTCATCGGCCTGACCGCTTATGGCGGCGGCAAGATGAAGGAGGCCTGCGATATCTGCCTGGCCGTACCGGCCAAAGTGACGGCACGGGCCCAGGAAATGCATATCATGATTGGCCACATCCTCTGCGAAATCGCTGAGGAAGACATGTAATCAGCCGACGATTTGCTGGAACTGTTTGTTGTTCCGTATCTTATCGAAATGGCTCTGCGTCCGGGCTGCCTGGCGGACGTCTTCGCCGCCCAGGTCGATGGCCTGCTTCAGATAGGGCAGGGCCTGGTCGGCTTTGCCCAGGTCGCCGTAGATGGTGGCGATGCCGTAGTAACTCCAGGTATTGCCCGGGTCGGCGGCGATGACGTTCTTGAAATACGTCAGGGCCTTGTCGTATTGGCCGTCAATCTTATAGGCTAAGGCCAGGTTGTAGAAAGAAGCGACGTCTTTCGGGGCTATTTTCAGCGCTTTTTCGATGAGCTCGATGCCCTGGGAGACGTCGTTTTTGCTGCCTGTGCTGTTGCCGCGCATGGCCAGGGTGACGCCCTTATTGCTCAAGGCCTGATAGTTGTTGGCGTCGAGGGAAAGGGCCTTGTCGAAATCGTTCAGGGCTCCGGCATAATCGCCGGCCTGGTATTTTTTCAGGCCTTCGTCGCTGTAAGCCTGCGAATCGGCCTGGATGGCCGGTGCCGATGGAGCCTGTACGTCCTGTGCCGTCTGAGCCGGCTGGGGCTGGGATAGCTGTGTACTGCATCCGCCGCTCCCGGCAGCCAGGGCCAGCAGGAGCAGGATGGCCAAGTGTTTGTTCTTCATGTTCATTCTCCTGTTCGTCAATATGGAAATCCTATGAAACATATCATCAAAAAAGGGGACATCGTCCTCATCATTACGCTGCTCGTCTTATCTTTCATCCCGGAAGGCATCTTTTACCTGACCGGTAACGATGCGTCTGTGAGCCGGACGTATGCGGTCATCCAGGTCGACGGCAAGGTCTATAAAGAAGTTCCCTTGTCGGGCCACCATGGGACCGATGTCATCCCTATCCAGACCGAGGAGGGCTATAACCTCGTGGTCATCCAGGACGAGAGCGTCGGCATTACCGAAGCCGATTGTCCCGATAAAATCTGTATCAGTGAAGGCTTTGTCAGCAAGCCCGGTGCGACCGTCGTCTGCCTGCCGCACAAGGTGCTGGTCGAAGTGAAGTCCGCCGGCGATGACGAACCCGATGTCATTCCGGCCCATTAGAGGTACTTATGAAAAAGACATTTCACATTATTATCCTGGGCCTGTTCATCGCCCAGTCCCTGGTCTTATACGTCGTCGAAGGGATGCTGCCCGTGCCCTTCATCGCGCCAGGGGCGAAACTGGGGCTGGCCAATCTGATTACGGTCATCGCCCTCTATGCCCTGCCGCGTAAGCGCGACGTCTGTCTCATCCTGCTCGTGCGCATCATCCTGGCCACGGCCTTTGGCGGCGGCATCAACGCTTTCTTGTACAGCGTTGCCGGGGCGGCTTTCAGCCTGGGCGCCATGATGGTCCTGCAGAAGACGGGGAAATTCTCTATCATCGGTGTCAGCACGGCTGGCGGTATTTTCCACAACCTGGGCCAGGTCATCGTGGCCTCTTTGGTCGTAGAGAATATCAAGATCATGCTCTACCTGCCGATCCTGGCCGTCGCCGGCACGGGAACGGGCATCCTCATCGGCATTACGGCTATTTTCACCTTGCGCCACTTGAAGCGGCTGCCCATTTACCGGCGCATGCAAGAGGAAAATCAGGCGATTAATTGATTCGGATGGAGTTGAGTACTTCGTCAGCGAGCTTTACCTTATCTTCTTTGCTGCCGTCGCAGGCTACGACGACGATCCACGTCGCCGGGCCGTCGGCAAAGCCGATGAGGCGGGCCTTCATGGATTTATCCTGATACGTGAAGGTAAAGGTCTGGACGACGGCGTGCTGGCCGCTGACCGTCGTCGTGTCCTGGCTGACCGAGACGTTCTGGGCGTCGATTTTCGATAATACGGCGCCGGCTGCGGCTTCGGCCGTCTGGTTGAGGCGCTGGCTGATGGCCTGGCCCTGGCTGATGTGCAGGTCGTCGTACATCTGCTGCGTGTCGATGCTGTTGGTATAGATGGCGATGTACAGGCCGCCGTCCATTTCACCGTACAGGCGGCTGCCCTCGAAGTACCGCTGGGTCAGCGGGTCTACGGGGACGGGGAAGTCGAGCTTCTGGAGATTTCCCGGCAGTTTCAGGGAAATGGCCGAGCCCATGCCGTCGACGCGGCGTTCTTTGAGGGTAATCGTATAGCAGGCCGTCAGGCTCAGGGTAAGGATGAGCAGGCATAAAGCCAGACAGAGGGAACGGATTCGGGTATGAGTCATGAGTGCACCTCGCGAAAGTTATTTGAAAGGCAGGTATCCCCAGGATACGAGCAGGTAAAAAGCGGGATATAGAATAAGTATATATAAGAGCTGTGTCGTAATGAAAGGCGCCATGGCCAGATTGACGTTCAAGTCGTAAAGGCGCTCCGTAATCAAGGCGTTGATGGCACAGGGCGTAGCCATGACGATGACAATCGTCCCCAGGAGCACCGGGTCCGACGTGAAGCACAAGGCCAGGAAATACGATGCCAGCGGCGTCAGGACCATCTTGATGGGAATGAGGTCCAGCGTCTGGCGGGCATAGTCCTTGAAGTGGGAAAAGTCGATGAGGTAGCCGACGGGGATGAGGCTACCCAGGCGCTGACGTGGATCAGGGCCTGGAAAATCGTCGTCCCCGCAGCGGGCCTGGGGATGCCGGCGGCGTGTAAGGCCGTGCCGATGACCAGGGCTACGACGGACAACTGGTTCCAGTTGATGAAGATCGATTTCCAGTTATCCTTGAAAAAGACGAAGAAATTGCGGTCCTTGCCGCCGTGCTGGTAGTAGTAGCCCATGGGGAAGAGGACGAAGAACATGAGCAGGTTCTGGAAGACGCCGATGATCTGGACGTAGGCATAGGACATTTCCCCGTAGAGAATGTAGCTGCACAGGCCGCCGAGCATCCCCGTGTTGGCCGGGATGGCGGCGATGAGGTAACTGCCTCGGTCGACGAAGGACGAGAATTTGCGCTGCCGTCCCAGCAAGAGGACGACGGCCAGCGGCAGGAGGCCGTTGAAAAAAGCGAAGAAAGGCAGGCTGAGCAAGTCCGTCCGCATGGGCAGGACCCAGAAGCTGAGCAGGGTCAGGGACGTCATGATGACGATGATGTTGAAGCGGATGAGCCAGTTCGACTGGTCCGGCGTCAGCCAGCTCCGCCTTTTGGCGACATATCCGGCAATCATGGGCAGGATGATGTCTGTGAAAATATAAACCATCCGGAGTGTCGTATCTTCCATGGCCGGATTCCCTCCCTTTACTTGCGGGCAGCGCGGAAGGCGTCGGCCAGGGAGAACGTCAGCGGTTCTGCCGGCTTGGTGGCGTCGATGATAGGCTGCATGATATCGCGGAATTCTTCTTTTTTCTTCGATAAGACGTAGAGTTTGGACGTGTTGCGGGCATCCCAGAGGGCGTCGTGCATCTGGCCGTCGAAGGTTTCTCCCAGGGTGCTGACAGCCTTGTCCAGGGAAATGACATTATCCAGGCCCAGGAGGTTGCAGTAAATCTGCTGGAAGTTCTGCCAGTGGTCGAGCATCCAGCGGACGCGGTCGTCGTGCTCGTCGATTTCTTTGAGGCGGAGTTCGCAGTCCAGCTGGCGCCAGTCATTTTCACTCCAGGCGAACATTTCGTAGGCATTGGGGCAGCCTTCGTTGCACCAGGTCAGGAAATGGTCGAAGGCCTGGCGGAAATGGGGTTTCCCGGCCAGCATTTCCATGGTGATACCTGTCAATTCCTGACAGGTCTGATTCATGGCTGTCGTATATTCGGGCAGCACATATTCCTTATACGACGAGATTTCATTCCCGTCTTCGTCTATTTTGACAGCACCGATTTCGATGATTTCTCCTTTGCAGATGCGGCGCGCTTCCTTCTGGTCCCGGCCGATAGGGTTCATCTCGAAATCGACAAATACGGCTTTCATCTAAATGCGGGCAGGATACTCCGACCTCTTAGGTCGGAGAGAAATGCCCGCCTCACCTCACTTTCTTATTAAGTAGAATTTCAGCAAAAAACAATGTTATAATATTTTTGATGAAGCAATATACATTTTAGAAAGGCAGGTGAGAATATGTCCGACCTAACCAAAACGATAAAACTTCGCATACATGTTACTCCTGAACAGGAAGTATTGTTCCGTCAAATGACGGAGCAGTACCGTCAGGCTTGCAACTTCGTGTCTCAATACATCTTCGACAATCAGTTCGACTTGACTTACCAAAGCCTCAACAAGAAACTGTATAGTGGCCTTCGTGGCTTGTTCGGCTTGAAGTCTCAATTAGCCCAGTCTTCTATCAAGACGACGATTGCCAGATACAAGACGGTCAAGCAACAGTTATTCCGAAAGCCTTATAGATACAAGGATGAGGATGGCAACTGGCAACGCATCCCTAAGACTTTGGAATGGCTCTGGAAACCCGTATTTTTTCGCCGGCCACAGGCTGACTTAGTCCGCAACCGAGACTACAGCTTCGTTGATGACGGGCAAGTCCTGTCCATCAATACACTCGGGAAAAGAACCAAATGTACCTTCGAAGGCGAACATTTCGCTGGATACCTTGATGGTTCCTATCAACTCGGTACTGCCAAACTGGTCGAACTGAAAGGGAGATGGTATCTGCATATCCCTGTTACCAAGGCGGTCGAAGATTTCCAGAAGGAGAACGTCCGCCATGTCGTCGGCATCGACCGTGGGCTTCGTTTCCTTGCAGTCAGCTATGACGAACAAGGCAAGACGGAGTTCGTCTCTGGCAAAAAGATTGCCACCAAACGCCATAAATTCCAAGAAGTACGGAAACAGCTCCAGGCCAAAGGGACAAAATCAGCGAAGCGTAAACTCAAAGCCATTTCTGGGCGAGAGAACCGTTGGATGTCTGATGTCAACCATCAGCTATCTAAGACACTCGTACAGAAATACGGCAAGGATACGCTTTTCGTACTCGAGGACCTTACTGGCGTCAGCTTCGAGGAAAGCAATCTTTCCAGAACCGCGAAACAGAACTATGATTTGCGGAGCTGGAGTTTTTACCAGTTGGAACAGTTCCTGACATACAAGGCTCACGAGAACCGTTCGGAAGTCCTGAAAGTGTCTGCGAAGTACACCTCCCAGCGTTGCCCGAAATGCGGGACTATCCGCAAGGCGAACCGCGACCACCATAAGCATCTGTACAGTTGCCAGTGCGGATACGAATCCAACGACGACCGTATTGGAGCCATGAATATCCAGCTTCTCGGAACTATGTGGATTTCAGGGGACAACCATCCTCGATATGAACGAGTAATGACTACCTTGGAGTAAACTCCTTGGTAAAGCGGGTGTTGTCAATCACCCGACGATGTAGGCGGATATAGGGAGACATCTTGGATGCCGTTAGCACCTATGCTTTTCCGACCTACAAGCTCCCACCTCGAACGCCGAAGGCGTTAGGTGGGGGGAGTTGACAAGAGTGTCTCCTTTCTGAATCTGATGACAACCATTATTATACCATAAGTAAAGGGCTTATCGCACGTGCGACAAGCCCTTTTAAGAGGATTCAGGCGGGCCGCCCTTGGGGCGGCCCCTACGAACCACTAGCCACTAGCCACTAAAACGCCGGCAGGATAGTTCCCTGGAAGTGTTCTTCAATGAATTTCTTGATCGGTTCAGACTGATAGATTGCCAAGACTTTCTTGTATGTTTCGTTGTTTTCGTCGCCCTGACGGACTGCCATGACGTTGGCATACGGCGAATCCTTCGATTCGACGAGGATCGAATCTTTCTGCGGGTTCAGGCCGGCCGGGATAGCGTAGTTGGTGTTGACGCAGGCCAGGTCCGTATCGTCGAGGGAGCGGGGAATCTGAGCGGCGTCGAGTTCGACGAACTGGAGGTTCTTGGGATTTTCGGTGATATCTGTTACCGAAGCGTCGACAGAGTTGCCGTTCTTCAATTTAATCAGGCCGGCCTGCTGGAGCAGGAGCAGGGCGCGGGCACCGTTGGTCGGGTCGTTCGGGATGGTGACTTTGGCGCCGTCCGTGACGTCTTTGATGTCTTTGAATTTATGGGAGTAAACGGCCATGGGCAGGATAATGGTCTTGCCGATGGAGGTGATCTTCAGGCCTTGTTTCTTGACGACGTTGTCCATGTACGGCTGATGCTGCATGGAGTTCATATCCAGGTCGCCTTCGGCCAGGGCCTTGTTCGGCTGGACGTAGTCGTTGAATTCGACGACTTTGATAGTAATGCCCTGTTTAGCTGCTTCTTTAGCGACTTCTTCCATGACTTCGGCATGAGGACCGGCAGTGACGCCCATCTTGATTTCTTTTTTGTCACCGGAAGCACCGGAATTGGAAGACGAACCGCAGCCGGCGGCAAAGAGGCACGTCGTCGTGATGAGAACGGCGGCGAAGAGTTTTTTTACTGTTGCGTTCATGTAATCATTTCCTTTCTGGATAACGGATAATAAGGGCTTGCCGGTCAAAAAGAAAAGCCGTCATACAGATGACGGCTCAATTTGCGATTCGTTCATCTGCCGGTATACACCGCTGGACTTGGCACCTATCCCGATAGGGGGTTGCCGCAGCGTCATCGGGCCATTCCCTCGACTGCTCTTGATGAAAGACAATGTATGGTTGTTGGTGTACATATTATCACCTGGAAGAGAATCTGTCAAGAAATATTGTGCTTCTTGAGGGAAATTTCTTTTTATGTTATAATAATACCGCTCATCGGAGGCTTATGCTCGTATAGTGTAAAGCCGGATAAGATGTCACTTCAGTCCTGCAGCGGAGGAAGGGCGCGTACGTAAACGCGTCTTTCGATAAAGATGCAGGACAGGGTGGTTTCTTGTCCGGCTTTTTTTAGTGTGAGGTGACAGAAATTGATGAATAAACGAGATATCCTTTGGCAGATTTATAGTGCCAAAGCCTTTTACTTCCTCGGCGGTTTCGGTTTTACGTCGTGGGCATCGCTCATTCCCTTCCTGAGGCAGCAGCTGCAGATTCAGGACGACCACCTGGGGTTCCTCTTATTGGCCGTCGGCTTAGGCGCCTGATCATGATGATGCTGGCCGGTTCCATTGCCGGGCGCCTGGGCTGCCGCCGTTCTTTGACCATCGCCGGCCTGGCCATTGCCGTCGTCCTGAACGTTCTCTGTTATGTGCCGGCTTATGCAGCGGCCTTGGTCATGGCCGTCCTCCTCGGTTCGTCCCTGGGGCTGCTCGACGTCGTCGTCAACATCAACGGTATCTTCATTGAACGGAAAGTCCACAAGCGCCTCATGTCCGGCCTGCAGGCCATGTGGTCCCTGGGGAATTTCGCCGGCGCTGCCTTTTTTGCTTCCCTGCTCCACCTGGGCTTTTACTGGAAAATCGTCATGATTGCCGGCGCCGTCTTCATCGGCCTCTGCGTCTGCTTCTTTGCGCCCCATCTCCATGGGGAACGGCAGGCATCCGGCAAGGGCGCTTCCCTGGTCCTGCCCAAGGGGAAAATCGTCCTCATCGGCCTGGTCTGCACCATTGCCTTCCTGGTAGAAGGTTCTATCAACGATTGGAGCGGCGTCTTCATGACGACGGAAAAGGGCATCGACATTTCCCAATCCGGCCTGGGCCTGACCCTGTTCACGGCGTCGGCCTTCCTGGCCCGCCTGCCCGGTGATTCCCTGACCATGCATTTCGGGCCGCGGCGGCTGCTGGCCCTGTCCCTGCCCGTCGCCTTTGCCGGATTCCTGGGCATCCTGCTCATCAGCGGCGGCCCCTTCCTGTTTGCATCGTACGTCCTCATCGGCGTCGGCTGTGCCAACACCGTGCCAATCTTTTATTCCTCTCTGGGGACACAGAAAGACATGCCCGTAGCTGATGCTGTCGCCGCCGTCAGCACTATCGGCTACGCCGGCATCCTCCTGGCACCGGCCGTACTGGGCTTCATCGGCCGGGCCTTCAGCCTGACCGCCTCCTTCGCCTTAGTCACGGCCCTCCTGGTCATCATGTCCACCATGGCCATGCGGCTCTTGCGGGGGAAATAGTTTGTAGTTTGTAGTCGGGGATGTGTAAGAATCCCGTGACCGACTTGCGTAAACGGGCGCCCCACGTGGGCGCCCCTACTAACCCCTATCCCCTAACCCCTAACCACTAACCACTAGCCACTTAAAAAGGGCTTGTCGAATGACGACAAGCCCTTTCTTCACGCCTCAATCACTTTCCCCGGGTTGAGGATGTCTTTCGGGTCCATGGCCCGCTTGATGGTCTTCATGATTTTCAGTTCGCCTTTTGGCGTGAACTGTTCCATATATTTCAGCTTCTTGGCACCGATGCCATGTTCACCGGCCAGGCGGCCGCCGACGCTGTAGGCATAGGCGTAGACCTGCTGGTGGAATTCTTCGACGTTCTTTTCCCATTCTTCGTCGCTCATATCCATCTTGCAGAGGACGATGTGCAGGTTGCCGTCGCCGATATGGGCGTTGATCTTGACTTCAAAAGGATAGTTCTTACCGATGTCCATGATTTTTTCAATGGTCCCGGCGATTTTATGTACCGGAACGACGACGTCGTCCGTGAGGAAGACCTTGCTCTGGAGTTCGACGGACGTCTGGCAGTTACGGCGCATATTCCAGACGCGGTCGTCAGCTTCCAGGACTTCGGCAGCGCCCGATTCTTCACAGATCGTGCAGACAGCGTCCATCTTGGTGTCCAATTCGTCTTCGTGGAACGTTTCGACGGTGATGATGACGTAAATGCCGTCGTCGTAGTGCGGCATGTCCTTGTAATGGCAGTAGTCAGCGCAGCCGCGGACGTAGGAATTGTCCATGTATTCGACGCTGGTCGGGTCGATGCCGGCTTTCATCAGCTTCGGCACCATGTGCAGGGCCTGGCGCGGGTCCGTGTAGATGGCCAGGACGTCGAAGCGGTACGGCGGCAGGGGGATGAGCTTGACTGTGACTTTGGTGATGATGCCCAGCGTCCCTTCACTGCCGATGATGAGCTGTTCCAGGTCGTAGCCGGTAGAGCATTTCTTGAGGATGCGGCCGCATTCGACGATATCCCCTGTAGGCGTGACGATTTCCAGGCAGTAGACCTGGTCGCGGGTGACGCCATAGCGGACGGCGCGCAGGCCGCCGGCATTGGTGGCCAGGTTGCCGCCGATGAGGCAGCTTTCGGCGCTGGACGGGTCGCCGGCATACATGAGACCGACTTTTTTGGCGGCGTTCTGCAAGTCTACCGTGCGGACGCCGGCTTCGACGGTCATGTACATGCCTTCTTCATTCAGTTCGATGATCTTGTTGAGACGGTCCATGCAGAGGACCAGGCCGCCGCAGACAGGGATGGCACCGTCGGCCAGGCTGGTGCCGCCGCTGCGGACGGTAATGGGGAAGTCGTATTCATTGGCCAATTTGACGATGTCCGAGATTTCCTGGGCATTGGCCGGTGATACGGCTGCTTCCGGGAGATGGAACATGGCCGGATTGGTTTCATAGTCTGTCTGATACTGTAAGAGCAGGTCTTTATCGGTCTTGACATAAGTCGGACCGGTAATGGCCTTTAATTTTTCAATGATTTCTGCCGTAATAGGCTGATAAGTTTTCAAGCGAAGGGCCTCCTTATAAAAATCGGTTGTCTTATTTTACCACGCCCGCTTTGCTTAGGGAAGGCATCAGAACTTGAAATCGATTGTTGCCGAGACGCCGACGCCCTGGACGCGGCTGAGGTTGGTGACATTCGTCGTCGCCATTGGGATGAGGGCATTGGCCCGGGCGATGCCGTTGAATTCCCCTTCCAGCTGAGCCACGGCCTTGACCTTTTCGACCTGTGCTGATGGGCCGATGACCTGGACGGCGCCGATATATTTACCCGTACCGACACTGACGATGGGGACGACTTTCGTCGCGTAGTCCGTGCCGACGCCGTTCTTCATGAGCAGTTTGTTGAGGAAATCATTGATGGAATCGCCGTATTTGGAAACGAGGACGGAAATACCGCCGACTTTCAGGATAGAGCCGAGGTTGAAGGCCTGGACGGCCGTGCCGCCGGCAAAGCCGAGGAGCGATGCGACCGTAACGGCTGCGATGAGTTGTTTTTTCATGGAAATACCTCCTAATTTACACTTTTTTGGGACTTGTGCCGCGGGCCAGCGAGGCCGTGACGGCGAGGAAACAGAGGACGGCCAAGATGACGAACGAAGCGTGCAGGGCGGCCACGACGCCATCCGCATAAGACGGCTGTTTGGCCGTCTCTGTCGTCATGATGAAGGTGACGACGGCCATGCTCAGGGCCTGGCCGAGGTTGCGCGATAAGGCCAGGATGCTCGAAGCGATGCCGTGATGCATCTTTTTGACCGACCCCATGATGGCGCTGTTGTTGGGCGCGCCGAACAGGGCTGCGCCCAGGCCGATGAAGACCAGGAATATGGCGGCGCCGCTGACGGGGATGTGCGGGAACAGGGCGAATGCCGTCAGCCCCAGGGCCGTCAGGACGAGGCCGATAGAGGCGATGCCTCGCGGGCCGTATTTATCCGACAAGTCGCCGGCCCGGGGCGACAAGAAGGCCATGATGATGGGCTGGACCAGGAGGATGGCTCCGGATACAGCCGGCGGCAGGCCGAGGATGACCTGGAAATAGAGGGACAACAGGAAGGACACGGCATACGTGGAGCTGTACTGGATGAGGGCAGCCAGGTTGGACATGGAAAAAGTCAGGTTGCGGAACAGATAGAGTGGCAGCAGGGGGTGGAAGGACTTGCCTTCATGGATGACGAAGATGACCAGCAAGACCAGGCCAATCCAGAAAAAAGCACTGTAATCTTCAAAGGATGATAGCCCGTACAGCGCGCAGAGGATGCCGCTGACCGATAAGGCAGAGCTGACGAGGTTGACGAAGGGAGCGCCGTTGGCATACCATTCTTCTTTGATGGGCCGGATGAAGGCGTACGAAATGATGATGGCCAGGGCAGACAAGAGGAAGATACAGCGCCAGCCGACGAACTGCGTCAGGGCGCCGCCGATGACCGGACCCAGGGACAGGCCAAGATAGGTCAGGGCAACGGCCCGGCCGAGGATATGGCCCTGATGGGCTTCATCCGTCGTGGCCAGGAGCAGGGGCATATAGGATACATAGACGCCGGACAGGGCGATGCCCTGGATGGCCCGCAAGATGATGAGCATCGTCAGGGTCTGGGCGAAGGCCGCCGCCGCTGTCGCCATGGCAAAGACGATGAGCGACAGGGAATAGGTCCGCCGCCGTCCATGGACATCGGAGACCTTTCCCAAAGGCAGGAGAAAAGCAGCCGTCGTCATCAAGAAAATCGTCACGACCCAGCTCATGCGGTCCGGCGCGACGCCGAACTGACCGGCCATGACGGGGATGGCGATATTGATAGACGTAGAAAGAAAAGGCCCGACAAAACTGATCAGGCAAATCGAGTAAAAAATCCGTTTTTCCGTCGACATATCCGCACCTCACAAACGTAATCATTCTGCTCCTATTATACCATATGAGCCGGAGCCGGTGGGAGCTGGCGGAGAAAATCGCGGACTAAGAACGTGCAGAAATAAGGAAAGGTGTAAATATCGTTTTCATGGCCGATGTTGCCGCCGATGAGCTTGATGCCGAAGCGGATGTCACTATAAGACGGGCTTTTCGACGAAAAACGGCTTTTTCTGAGGACGCTCTTTCCACTGAATGAGGAAGTCATCGATTTTTCGCTTTAAAAGCAGTATCTGAGCGAGTCAAAATAATGTTTGTTATAATGATATGCTAACGTGAATTTTTTTGCTAATTTATTAGAAAATATATAAAAAGATGAAACTATACTTGACAAGTAGCCTTTTGAATAGTACCATAGGCGTAAACATTGAGAAATGCGATAACCAAAACAAGTACATCTGTGTACTGCGTCAGAGAGTGCAGGTCTGGGGCTGAAAGCCTGCATCGTTGGGAAACAGGATGGAATGCCTTTGGTTGCATGGCTGCGGAATTTAGTATGCAGCTGCGTCTGACCGGCGTTACACGGTTATGAGATACAGTTTTGGCTGTAAACAGAGTGGAACCGCGGGCCACCGTCTCTGTCATAGGAGATGGTGGCCTGTTTGTATATCCACAGAAGGATATAGAGAAAATGAGAAAGAGGGGTTATGAATGATACAGGACATAAATCAATATATTCATGATGAATTTCAATGGTTCCATCGTCATCCGGAACTATCTTTTAAAGAAATAGAGACGACCAAACGGATCCGTCAAGACTTACAAAAAGGCGGGCTTCATATTTTGAATCTGCCTTTGGAGACGGGCGTCGTTGCAGAGGTCGGAACAGGAAAACATCCTATTGTTGCTATCCGCTGCGATATTGATGCCCTGCCGGTTACGGAAAAAGCTGACGTACCTCATCGGTCAGAACATCCCGATTGTATGCATGCTTGCGGACATGACTTCCATACAGCTTCTATTTTGGGGGCAGCTTATTTATTGAAAGCACGGGAAGCCGATATTCAAGGAACTATCCGTATTATTTTCCAGCCGGGAGAAGAAGGTCCGAGCGGAGCCTTGAAAATCATTGAAACGGGCATTATTGATGATGTCGATGCGATTTTTGGAATGCACTGCACGCCCCTTCTCGATGTCGGTCAAATGGGGATCATCGATGGTCCGGCCATGGCGGCTGTCGATGCTTTTCGTATTACTTTTCATGGCAAGGGCGTCCATGCAGCTCATCCGGATAAAGGTATCGATCCCATCGTAACAGCGTCTGCTTTTGTCGGTGCTGTCCAGACTGTGGTCAGCAGGAATATGGATCCCTTCGCCGCTACTTTGGTCAGCGTTACCCATATTGAAGGCGGTCACAACTGGAATGTCATTCCTGATGAAACTTTTGTTGAAGGTACGACGCGGAGTATGAGTAAAGAAGGGCGGCAGGCTATTCGCAATCATATCGAATCCTTGGCCTCTTCCACCGCTGCTGCTTATGGCGCCAAGGCCGAAGTCCATTGGATTCCAGGGCCGCCGGCATTGATTAATGATGCTCATTGGGGAATCTTAGCCCGTAAGGTAGCTGATAAACAGGGCTTTGATAAACAACCGATGGCCCCGTCACTGGGAGGCGAAGACTTTGCCTTTTATTACGATAAGGTACCTGGCTATTTTGTTTTTGTCGGGACTGGCCATTCCTACCCGAATCACAATGCTAAATTCAAGGTAAATCCAGCCGCACTATATCCGGCTTCACAATATATGGCTGAACTGGCCTGCCAGGCAGTAGAACAGATTCAGCAAGAAGGGAGCAGCAAGGGATGATTCAATTTAAAGATGTCAGCAAGACCTTTAAAAGCAAAGGTGTTACGACACAAGCATTACAGCATGTATCACTGACTATTGATGACGGAGATATGTTTGGCGTCATCGGGTTCAGCGGTGCAGGTAAATCGACGCTGCTGCGCATGGTCAACGGCCTAGAAATGCCGACCGAAGGTCATGTAGAAATCAACGGCCAAGATTTGAGTAAAATTTCTCACAATGAAATGCGTAAACTTCGCAAATCCATTGGTATGGTCTTTCAGCAATTCAATCTTCTCGACTCGAGGACCGTTTTTGACAATGTAGCTATTCCTTTACGGCTTAATAAAGCGGATAAAGACAAGATGCATAAAAAGGTCATGGAACTTTTGGAATACGTCAATCTGGCGGATAAGGCCGATGCTTATCCGGGTCAACTTTCTGGCGGGCAAAAGCAGCGTGTTGGCATTGCTCGCGCACTGGCTACGGATCCGTCTATTCTCTTATGCGATGAAGCGACAAGTGCACTGGATCCGGAAACGACGGAATCGATTTTGCAGCTCCTTGAACGGATTCATAAAGAGTTAAATATTACCATGCTTATCGTTACGCATGAAATACAAGTTATTCAGCGTCTATGCAATCGTGTGGCCGTCATGGAACATGGTAAAGTCGTAGAAAGAGGATCTGTGCTGGAAGTCTTCAGTAATCCTCAGCAGGATATGACTAAAAAATTTGTCCGTACGGTTATTCCCGACCAGATTCCGCCGTCTGTCGTTGCCAAGATTCATGAAGAAAAAGATAATTATAAAATTTTGAAACTTCGTTTCCTTGGCGATAATGCGACAGACCACCTTATGTATCATATCAACAAAACCTTTTCCGTCCAGACGAATATCCTCTTTGCATCAGTCAATGAATTACAAAAGACGATTCTTGGTATCTTCATCCTTCAGATTATTGGGAATGATGCAGAGATTGCCAAGGTTATTCAATACATTGATGAACAGCAGGTTCAGTGGCAGGAGGTTGATTTGTAATGATTGATTTAGGTGTGCCTATGTCGCAGATTATTTTGGCGGCAGAACAGACTGTATATATGGTCTTCGTTTCGTTATTCTTAGGGACTATTTTGGCAATTATCATGTCTGTTGTCCTGGTGCTGACTAATGATGATGGCATTTTGAAGAATAAATATGTCTATACTGTTCTCAATACAGTTATCAACATTATTCGCAGTATCCCGTTTATCATCTTGATGGTTTTTATTTTGCCATTGACTAAAATGATTGTTGGGACTCGTATTGGGACGACAGCGGCTTTAGTTCCACTGGTCATTTTCATTGCGCCTTACTTGACCCGGCTTTTTGAAAATTCCATTTTGGAAGTCAGCAAGGGGATCGTGGAAGCGGCGCAGTCCATGGGAGCGTCTTATTTTGAAATCGTTTGGTATTTTCTGCTTCCTGAAGCTAAAAGCTCTCTTATTCTATCGATTACGACTGGGACTATCGGCCTTATCGGAGCGACAGCTATGGCTGGTGTCATTGGGGCCGGTGGCGTCGGTGACTTAGCTTTGACCTATGGCTATGAACGATTGAATACGCCGCTCATGTTCTTTACGGTCGTCATCTTAGTTATCTTTGTACAAATCATTCAATCCATTGGCAATCATTTTGCCTATAAGACGCGCAATCATTAAGGTTGCACACTTATCATATATAGGGATGTTCATTTAGGGGGTATTCATATGAAATGGAAAACATGGAAAAAATTTGGTGTCATTGCGATGGCCGTCATCATGGGCGCTGCTTTTCTTGCCGGTTGTGGCAGCGACAGCAATAATGCATCTAGCGCCAACAAAAAGGAACTGACGTACAGTAAGTCTCAGGGACCGTATTCCGACCTCTTTGAAAAGGGAATTAAGCCTATTTTGGAAAAGAAAGGCTATAAAGTTACCGGTAAGGATATGTCTGATTTATTGCAGGCCGATGTAGCTTTGAATGAAGGTGAAGTAGATTTCAACGTTGAACAGCATACGGCTTATATGGAAAACTTTAATCAAAAACAAAATGGCCATTTAGCGGCTATTACGCCGATTCCGACTGTTCCGGCCGGTATTTTCCCGGGTTCTAAGACTTCTTTGGACCAGGTTGCTGATGGCGATACGATTGCCGTTCCAAACGATGCTTCTAATACAGCTCGTGCTTATGCCCTGATCCAGAAAATCGGCTGGATTAAATTGGATCCCAATAAAGACTTGTCGACAGTTACCCAGCAGGATATCGTAGAAAATCCGCATCACTTGAAATTTACAGAAATGAAATCTTTAACTATCCCATCTGTACGCAGTGATTTCAGTTACATTGTCATCACTGGCGCTATCATTTACAATGCTAAAATCGATCCTCAGACGGCTTTGGCTAAAGAAGATATCTTACCGCATCTCCTGTTACAGCTCGTTGTCCAGGATAAAGATAAAGATGCACAATGGGTCAAAGATATTGCCGATGCATACCATTCCGACGAATTCAAAGAGTATATGAAGAAAAACAATAATGGCCTTTGGTTCGTACCTGAGGGAGAATAATCGCTAGTTTTTTAAAAGAACCTGGCGATTTCTTCCGGCGTATCGACGAGGAAGCGGGCACCGTGGGCTTTCAAAAAAGTTTTGGAACGAAAACCCCAGGTGACGCTGATGCAGTCCAGGCCTGCGTTTTTGGCGGTCTGGATGTCGATTTCAGAATCGCCGATGTAAACAGCCTGTTCCGGCGTGAGTCCTAAGTCTTTCAAGGCTTTGAGGACCATGTCCGGCGCAGGCTTTCGCCGTATCTGGGGCTGTTCGCCCAGGGAGAGATCGAAGAGGTCCTGAAAATAGTCGGCTGTCAGTTTCTGTACGGCCGGGTCGGGTTTATTAGAGACGACGGCCGTTTGGATGCCATTGGCCCGGAGCTGGCGGAGGAGCTGGCTGATGCCGGTGTATTCTCCCGTCTGGATGGCGCAGTGGGCGGCATAGTAGGGACGGAAGATGTCCTGGATGCGGCGGACTTCCTGGGCATCGACACGCGGTGTAATCGTATCGCCGTCCTGGCCGACGTATTCCAGCTGTTCGTAAGAGGCAATCCCCTTTTCAATGGCCAAGCGCGGGTAATGGCCACTTGGACGCCGCTGCCGAAGAATTGGCGGACCTGGGCTGTCCCATAGGCATGGTCGTGACCTGTTTCGGCTAAGACGTGGTTCAAGGCGCTGGTCAGGTCTTCCAGGGTATTGAGGACGGTACCGTCCATATCAAAAATTGCGGCTTTATATGTTTTATGTTTCATATTCTTCTCCATGGTTACTTTATTTTTTGCCATTTTAGCGCAGGCTGCTGGCATAAATCTTTTCCAGGTTGTCGCGCATGCGATCCAGGTAGGATTCGTCATCTTCACTCGTTTCGATGGTATGGATCGTTTCGACGCGGGCACCGACTTCACGGGCCAGGGTTTCTGACGTTTTCGGGCTGACCATGTCTTCGACGAAGATGGTCCGCACGTCGTTGGCCCGGCAATAGTCGGCCAGGCGGGCCAGCTGGCGGGCACTGGGTTCGCCGCTGGAAAAGACGGATTCGACGCTGTGCTGGGTCAGGCCGAAGTCGCGGCAGAGGTAGGCAAAGGCAGCGTGGCCGGTGACGAAATCCTTGCGGGGAACGCTGGCGAATTTGCGGGCATATTCGTCTTGCAGGGCCTGGAGCTGTTTTTTGTAATTCGCCGCATTGTTGCGGTAATAGTCGGCGTTGGCCGGGTCGGCTTCAGCCAGGGCGGCGGCGATGTTAGATACTTCGATTTGGGCGTTTACCAGGCTCAGCCAGATGTGAGGGTCGTAGGCGCCGTGTTCTTTGACATCTTCCTCATCGGTCAGGGCGATGGGCGTGACGCCTTGCGAGGCATTGACCGTATGGAGGGATGTATTCTTGGCTGCTTCGACGACCTTAGGGGCCCACGGTTCCATGCCCAGGCCGCTGTAAACGAAGAGCTGAGATTTACCGAGATGTTTAATAGTCTGCGTCGTCGGTTGGAATTCATGGGGCTCTGTCCCATCGGGGATGAGGGTGTAAACATCGACTTTATCACCGCCTACGGCTTGAGTGAACTCTTTCAGAGCGTCGAAAGTGACAGCGACTTTTAATTTCCCGTCATCGGGGACATCGGCGGCGGGACCACAGCCAGCCAGGCCGATGATGCATAAGCAGGCCGCCAGGACCATGCCGTAACGGGCCAGGCGGTTGAGGGTATGTAACAACATTGATAAGACCTCCTATGGCGTCCATCGTATCACGGGCGCCTTTTTTTGTCAATTATTTGCAAATGCCTTGCATTTTCGTTTTCACGGGGCTATAATAAGGGCTCGAGACTACGACAAGGGAGGCAAGCTATGATTGATTTACAGCACGTTTATTTCGCCTATGAACACGGTCAGTACCTGTTAGAAGATGTCAACATGACCATCCGCGACGGCGACTATATTTCCGTCGTCGGTGAAAACGGCAGCGGCAAGAGTACGCTCATCAAACTCATCCTGGGCCTGTTGTCGCCGAGCTGGGGGTCCATTTCCAATACCTATCGCCATCGGGCCTATGTGCCCCAGCGCTTCGAGACGCTGAACAGCCAGTTCCCGATTACGGTCTGGGAAGTCCTCAACTGTTACCGCCAGGTCCTGCACTTGAAGCATAAAGAAATCATCCGGGACTGCCTGGAACAGATGAATGTCTATTCCCTGAAGGACCAGCTCATCGGCAACCTGTCCGGCGGCCAGTGCCAGAAGGTCCTCATCGCCCGGGCCCTCATGGGCCATCCGGACCTGCTCATCTTCGATGAACCGTCGACGGGAATCGATGTGCGCAGTCAGGAAGAGCTCTACCCGTTTATCAAGGATTTAAATGAAAATAAAGGCGTCACGGTCATTACGGTCGAACACAATCTGAAATTCGCTGTCCGCAATTCGACGAAGATGTTCCACGTCGTCGGTGGCCGCGGCCATTTCTGCTCGCCCAAGGCATATCTCGATGAATATGTATCAGCACGATGGGAGGGGATAAGTAATGTTTGAATATGCCTTTATGCAGAATGCTTTTATCGTAGCCCTGCTCATTTCTATCGTCTGCCCGCTCATCGGCATGTTCCTGGTCCTGCGCCGCTATTCCATGATTGGCGACGCCTTGTCCCATGCGTCCCTGGCCGGCGTGGCTGTGGGTCTCCTCTTTGACTGGAACCCCGTTCTCAGCGCCTTTGGCCTGACCAGTTTCTTCGGCATCCTCATCGAAGTCCTGCGCCGCCGCTTCCGCCGTTATGCCGAGCTCATCCTGGTCATCATCTTATCTCTCTCCGTGGGCATTGCCATTACCATCATCAGTGCCGGCCTGGTCCACACGAATGTCGAATCCTTCTTGTTCGGCAGTATCCTCACCGTGTCGACGGGCGATGTCTACTCCGTCGTCGCCCTCAGCGTCATCTCCCTGGCCGTCATTGCCAGACTCTATCCCCAGCTGGTCATGCTGACCTTTGATGAAGACGGAGCGCAGATTGCCGGTGTCCGCAGCAAGCTCATCAACTATATCTTTGCCGTCCTGGTAGCGGCGACGATTTCCGTTTCTATCCGCATCGTCGGCATCCTGGTCATCAGCTCCCTCATCGCCCTGCCCGTGGCGACGGCCCTGCAGCTGCGCAAAGGCTTCCGGCGGACCCTCATTTACTCCGTCGTCTTCAGCTTCATCGACATTCTGTCGGGCCTGCTGCTGTCGTACTACATCGATGCTGCGCCTGGCGGCGTCACGGCCTTGACGTCAGTTGCCATGCTGCTTCTGGTCATTGCCTATAAAGAATGTGTCTTTTCCCTGCAAGAAAAGAGGCGCCGTCCATGAATGACGATTATAAAGCCTGTTTACGCGAACATGGCCTGAAGAGTACCAAGGCCCGCAACGGCGTCCTGGATATCCTGAGCCGGGAAACCAGTGTCGTGACCGTCGAAACCGTCTATGCAGCCCTGTTGGAACAAGGATGTAAAGTCAATTTTTCCACAGTGTACCGCATCCTGGAAATGTTTACAGAGCGTAAACTGACAGAAAAGATATTCCTCCCCGATGAAGGGAAATACGGCTTTTCCCTCCGCCGTCCCGGCCATACACACAGGCTCATCTGTTTACAATGCCATAAAGTCGTGGATCTAGCTCATTGTCCGCTCAGCGACTATGAAAAAGAAGTGGCCCAAAAGACACAGTTCGACATCGTCGGCCACAGCCTGGAACTCTACGGCTATTGCCCGGAATGTAAGAAGGGGAGATAATCGCTAGTGGTTAGTGGTTAGTGGTTAGTGGTTAGTGGTTAGTGGTTAGTGGTTAGTGGTTAGTGGTCATTTGCTAGGAGCATCACCCAAATTCCTAACGGGTCGCCCACGTGGCGGGCCTTACTAGAAAAGGGACTACGCATGATGGTATAAGCCTTCATACGATAGTCCCTTTTCTAGTAGTGGTTGTTATTAAATTTATAAAAAAGAAAAAGCAACCTCTCAGTCAGCTTTGCTGACAGCTCTCCTATGAGGAGAGCCACGAACTGCGGCCTGCGAACTGCGGTCTGCGGGCGCCCCACGGGGCGCCCCTACGAGCCACTAACCACTATTTACTTAACAAATTTAATGAAATCCGGTTTCCGCGGGGCTGCGGCCGGTTCCGGGCCGTCGCCGTAGCCGACGATGCAGTGGCCGACGCCGACGAGGTGTTCCGGCAGGCCCCATTCTTTGAGGAGGGCTTTCCCTTCGGGCGTTTCAAATTCTTCTTTGGCCCGGTTGATCCAGCACGAGCCGAGGTGCAGGGAAGCGGCGGCATTCATGAGATTGCCCAGGATGAGGCAGCCGTCGGACCAGGCGTTGGGGGATTTTTCCATGTCGGCCAGGACCAGGAGGACCGTCGGGGCGCCGTACATGGGGTCATTCGTCGTGCCCATGATTTTGGCGTTGAGAGCGCTCAGGCGGGCCAGGGTATCCGTATCCTGGATGACGACGATGGTACAGGGCTGCAGGCCACGACCGCTGGCTGCATAGGTGCCGGCCTGGAGAATCAGATACAAGTCTTCATCGCTGATCTGGGCCTTTTTGTACTTGCGGACGCTGCGCCGCGTGATGAGGGTATGGATGGTTTCATTCATGACATTCACTCCTAAGTAAAAGTATTTTGTTGCGATTTTGTTATCATTATAGGGCATTTTTGATTTAGAGGAAAGGCTTTTGCCAGGACATTTCACGCCTTTTTAGGACTTTTTATAATTCCTTCATAATTCATTTACCTTGTCTGTACCTGTGCGGGCCTTATTTGTGACGCCTCTAGCAGTATATGTGAAAAGTGTGCTATAATAAAACGATTAAGACAGACAGTGATAAACAGCATTAGGAGCGATTGCATTGAAACGACGAGCACCGGAACTTTCACAACAATATATCCAGCCTTTGGCCGATGTCTTCAAAGTCCTCGGCGATCCGACACGGCTGCGCATATTGCGCGTCCTCATGAATCAGGAAGTCTGCGTCCGGGATATTGCCGATGAACTCGGTATGGGCCAGTCTGCTGTGTCCCATCAGCTGCGCATCCTGCGCGATGCCCGGCTGGTCCAGTTCCGCCGGGACGGCAAGACCGTATACTATTCGCTGGCCGATGCCCATGTCTTTACGCTGCTCGACGTCGGCCTGGAGCATGTTGCCGAATAAAAGGGGTACATAAAAGGGGAGTAGTTTATGTATGTTTGTTTAATGCGTCACGGAAAGGCCCAGCCTTTTGATCTGCATCAGCCGGATAAACTGCGTGAACTGACTGAAAAAGGGTGTAATCAGGCTTCGTCCATGGCGAAATGGGCCTCGTCATGGTGGCCGTCGGGGAAAACGGCCCTGTGGGTCAGCCCATACGTGCGGACGTGTCAGACAGCCGCTTATTTAGAAAAGCATCTGCCTATTGAGCAGTTCCATACGCATAAAGCCATCGCTTCTGGTGACTTAGTCGCCGTATACAACGAGATTTTGAGCCGGGAAACAGCTGATGTCGTGTGCATCATCGGCCATTCGCCGTTCCTTGACCGCTGGGCTCAGGCCTGGACGGGGACGGCTGTCGACTTCAAGACGGGCAGCATGGCCCTGTTCGACTTCGACGTCCACGGCGGCCGCATCGGTTCGGCATCGCTGCTTTTCTATGTCCATCCGAAGGCCTTGAAATTTTTGGGACCTTCTTACAAAGAATAAATTGGAGGTTGTACTCATGATGAAACATGTATTATCCATTGCCGGGACGGATCCTTCTGGCGGAGCCGGTGCCGCTGCGGATTGCAAGACTTTTTGTGCCCACGGCTGCTTTGCCTTGAATGTCATTACGGCCGTCGTTTCCCAGAACACCCAGGGCGTGCGCGGCTATATGGACATCACGCCGGACCTCATTGCTTCGCAGATCGATGCGGTCTTTGAAGATATCGACGTCGACGCCGTCAAAATCGGCATGGTCAGTGTACCTGAAACGATCCGCGTCATCGCCGATAAATTGAAACAATACCAGCCGCCGTATATCGTCATCGATCCGGTCATGGTTGCTACCAGCGGCCATCGCCTGCTGGTACCGGAAGCCGAACAGACGCTGAAGGAAGTCCTCCTTCCCATGGCCGATGTCCTGACGCCGAATCTGCCGGAAGCCGAAGTGCTGACAGGGAAATCCATTGAAAGCCTGCACGACATGGAAGAAGCGGCCAAGGCCATTGCCGCCATGGGTGCCAAAGCCGTCCTGGTCAAAGGCGGTCATCGCATTGCCGATGCGACGGATATCCTCTTCGACGGCCATGATTTTCATTATTATAAGGGGAAACGCCTGGAAAGCACGAGTACCCATGGGACAGGCTGCTCCTTATCGAGCGCCATCGCCTCGAACCTGGCCAATGGCCTGAGTCTGCCAGACGCAGTCGGTGCGGCGAAAGAGTACGTCTTTGAAGGCATTGCCCATGCTGAACCCATTGGCAAGGGCCATGGCCCGATTCATCACTTTTATGAATTATATAAGAAAGCAGGGTGGACAAAATGAGATTGACACATTCTTGGAAGAAAATGTGCTGCCTGGTCATGGCAGCTGCATCGATCGGCGGTATGGCACTGGCTGCTTCACCGCAGGCAACATATGAAGAAGCGGCCCGCAACATGGCGGCCCATCCTCAGGGCTCTTATACGCTGAAACTGGGCCTCAAGATGCCCTTTGTCGGCGAAGGGGCCGTCGTCAACAATATCGACGTCCAGGAACGGCCTTTCGTCATCCAGTCCCAGGCTAAGGTAACGGGTTTTGCTGCGACGACGATGAAGAAAGTCCCTGAAGGGAAAGCCTATGCCGTCCAGAACGGGAAAAAAATCGACGTCTATTACCAGGAAGATGGCGATGAATGGGAAAAGAAGAGCTATGATTTGAAGGACAGCAAGCCCTTGGCCGATTACCTGCGTCAGGACTACAATGTCCTGGCTGGCGTGAAAAAAGTCACCGCTGCCGGCGGCAATGATTACAACGTCGTCTTCGACGCTTCCCATATCTATAATCCGGCCGACCAGGCCCAGTGGAAGAAAAACGGCATGACGGCCGAACAGATCCGCGTCATGACCAAAGTCCTCCAGGGCTTGCAGCAGTGCGGCGACTTATCGACGGTCGTCACCATCGACCCGGCGACGAAGCGCATTTCCCGCATCTCCCTGCCCTTGACGGACCAGCTGCGCAGCCTGGCCCTGACGCTGGTCGATGAATATGGCCGCAGTGACGCCGACAAGGCCGTAGCCCAGTCGTTCATCAAAATGAGCGAAGTCAGCCTGACCATCGATTGCACGGCCCTGCCCCAGGGAACACAGCTGACCGTGCCGGAAAAAGTCATCAAATCGGCAAAATAAATGTAAATTTTTTATGAAAAGTTAAGAGTTTTCACAAAAAGAGACGATAGATTATTGACAGAGTCCCGGAAATAACGGAAAATATGATAGAAGGAAGAAAATCCATTACTGTTCGTTATATCTACATATAGGATAGACCTGCAGCCTGGTCTGCCGGGCTCCGGTTGGAACGGATACAACTATATTTATTTTTAGGAGGTATATTTTGGCTAAAAAAGAAAAACTCATGGTAATTCCCTTAGGTGGTTTAGGTGAAATCGGCAAGAATATGACGGTCATCCAGTACGGGAATGATATTATCGTCATCGACGCCGGCCTGGCCTTCCCGGATGACGACATGTTCGGCATCGACCTCGTCATCCCGGACATGAGTTACTTGATTGAAAACCGGGACAAAGTACGGGCCGTCGTCATCACCCATGGTCATGAAGACCATATCGGCGGTTTGTCCTACTTGCTCAATGAAGTAAATGTGCCCGTATACGCCACCAAGCTCGTATGCGGCCTCATCGAAGGGAAACTGAAAGAAAATCACATTACGAATTATACACTGAATGAAGTGCATCATGGTGATGAAGTACAGATCGGCTGTATGAAGGTCGGCTTCATCCATACGAACCACTCCATCCCGGATGCCAGTGCCCTGTATTTCCGGACTCCCATAGGCACCATTGTCCATACAGGCGACTTTAAGATGGACCTGACGCCAGTCGATGGCCGTCAGATGGACATCCATAAATTTGCTGAATTAGGCCGCCGCGGCGTCCTGCTGCTCATGTCGGACAGCACCAATGCCGAACGGCCGGGCTACACCGAATCGGAAACGACTGTCGGCCATGCTTTCCGCAAGGCTTTCCGCGCTGCAAAAGGCCGTATCATCCTGGCGACATTCGCCTCGAATATTTCCCGTATCCAACAGGCTATCAATACGGCAGTGCAGTTCAAGCGCAAAGTCACCGTCCTCGGCCGCAGCATGGTCAACAACGTCCAGATTGCCATTGAACTGGGCTATCTCGACGTTCCCGAAGGTGTCCTCATCGAACCGGATGAACTGAACCGTTATCCCGATGACCAGATCCTCATCTTGACGACGGGCAGCCAGGGCGAACCCATGGCCGGCCTGTCGCGCATGGCTTCCAACAACCATCGCAGCGTCAGCATCATGCCTGGCGATACAGTCATCATTTCGGCTACGCCTATCCCGGGCAATGAAACCGGTGTCAGCCGCACCATTGATAACCTCATGCGCCTCGGTGCCAATGTCATCGCCGGCCGGGATAAGAAAATCCACGTATCCGGCCATGCCAGCCAGGAAGAACTGAAGCTCATGCTGGAACTGATCAAACCGAAGTATTTCATCCCTGTCCACGGCGAATACCGCATGCTCAAGACGCACGGCGACCTGGCCGTCATGATGGGCGTTGCCAAGGACCACGTCCTCATCGGCGACAACGGCCAGATCTTTGAATTCTCGAACCGTTCCGGCCATAAGACAGGCCATGTCAATGCAGGCCGCGTCTTCATCGACGGTCTCGGCGTCGGCGATGTCGGCAACATCGTCATCCGCGACCGCCAGCAGCTGGCTATGGAAGGTGTCGTCATCGTCGTCATGACCCTGGCCAAAGGGACGAGCCATCCCCTGGCCGGCCCGGATATCGTTTCCCGCGGCTTCGTCTATGTCCGCGATTCGGAAGAATTGCTCCGCGAAGCTCATGACCGCGTCGCCGCCGTCCTCGAACGCTGCGAAGCCGGTAATATCCGCGAATGGGCTGTCATCAAGTCCCAGGTCCGCGATACGCTGAGCCGTTATCTCTATGAAAAGACACGGCGTCGTCCGATGATCCTGCCGATCATCATGGAAGTATAATTTGATATTTGTTACTGTGACAGCGGAGGCATCTCGTGCCTCCGCTGTTTCTCAGTCCCGACGAAAGGGGGAACTGTTATGGAGCAGAGGCGTGTCACCCCGCTGACGACGGCCGGCTGTTTTGCCGCCATTATGCTGGTCTTTGCGCTTCTCAGTACATACGTGCCGATTTTTTCTTTTATTGGTTATTTCATCATGCCCATTCCCATGGTCATCATTTTCATGAAATACGGTCTGCGCCAGACCTTGCTGCTGGGCGTGACCGTAGGCTTCCTCATGGGGTTGTTCATCGACCCGGTGACGGCATTGGTCCAATTCCTGAGCTTCGGTGCCGTCGGCCTGGCCCTGGGAGCTGGCTTTCGCTATGAATGGTCGGCTGTACGCCTCTTGGGGACGGTTACAGCGGCCCTGGTCGCCGTCTTCGTCGTCATCGCCCTATTGTCCTATGTTGTCCTCGACGTCAACGTCTTTACCCAGATGAACGATTTCTTCACGCAGTTCATGGACAGCATGATGGCCCAGTACCAGCAGCAGGGCATGTCTGACGTCAAATTGGCAGAAACGCGGGCCCAGCTCAACCAGGTCCGGGAGGTGCTGCCGTCGCTGCTGCCCATGTTCCTCTGTCTGGGGACGGCCATCATCGCCTACGCGAACATCAAGATTTCCCAGGTCATCCTGCGCCGTCTCGGCTTTTCGCTCAAGGCGTTTTTGCCTATTCGTTATTGGGAAATACCCCGTAGTATGATATACTTATATATATTGGCATTGGTCATGAAATACTGGGGAGTGACACGGGATATTACCTGGCTCAATATCATCGGCATGAATCTCAATCAGATTGCCTTCTTCTTCATCTGTATCCAGGGAATTGCCTTCGTCTTTTATCTCCTCAGCAGCCGTTTCCGTTTAGGGAATGGCCTTCAGGCCCTGATCCTCATCTCATTTTTTGTCATGCCTGTTTTTTCGTATGCTGCCTTTTTAGCCGGCATCTTCGACATGCTCACGAATTATAGAAAAAAAGGTCGTACGCTTTAGTACGCAGGGGGCGGAACCATGTTTAAAACGTTGCTGTCAAGGCGGTCGGAAGAACCTTTCTTCCTGATTACCGTCTTGCTGCTTATCATCATTGCCGTATATAATTGGGTCATCGCCTTGCTGGCCCTGATCCTCATCGGCGGGGCTTATGTCCTGACCCGCAAGAACCATAACGAACGCAACCGGGAAATCAGCCAGTTCTTCGATGCCATCTCCAAGAGCGTCGACCAGGCTTCGACGTATGCCGTGCAGAATCTGCCTATCGGCATTGCCATCATCGACATGCAGTCCAACTTGTGCTGGGCCAACAGCGTCTTCCGAGACTGGGTCGGCGACATCGACAACGACCAGCAGCTGGACCACATCATGCCGAACTTGAAAGTCGATAAGTTCTGGGGGAAATCGGGATATTTCTTTGAACACATCGGCGAACGCTATTACCGCGTCGTCTACAAGTATCTGCAGACCGAAGCCGCTGACGATGACAATTACCTCATCCTCTATTTTGAAGACATTACCGATACGGAACGGCAGAAGCTGAATTCCCTGGCTGCTGTCCCCGTTTTCTGCGATATCGAGATCGACAACCTGGAGGAAGTTGCCAAGGGGATGACGGCTGTCCAGCGGGCTACGCTGGTGACCAACGTCAACAACTGCCTTATCGGCGAGCTGTCCGGCCATAATTGCTTTATCTGGGCTTACGGCAATGAGAAGTACATTGCCTGCATGAGCCGGGATACGCTGGAATATTATAAGGAAGATAACTTTTCTTTCCTGGAAAAAATCCGTTCCATCCATACGGTCAACCGCATCCCCGTGACGCTCAGCATGGGCATCGCCCTCTTCCCGAGCGACGTCATTGCGGCGGGCAAAGCCAATTTCAACGAACTGGCTACGAAAGCCCGGGCCGGCCTCGACCTGGCTCTGGGCCGCGGCGGCGACCAGGTCGTCGTCTATGAAGAGGACGGATCGCCTCACTTCTACGGCGGCAAGACGCGCTGCGTCGAAAAGAATACCCGCGTCCGGGCCCGCGTCGTCGCCCAGGCCATCCACGAACTCATCGATACGAGCGATATGGTCCTGGTCATGGGACATGAACGGGAAGACTATGACAGCATCGGCGCTGCCGTCGGCGTAGCCCACATGGCCCGCCTGGCAGGCAAGCCGGTACATGTCGTCGTCAGCAATCAGACCGACGCCATCCGGCGCCTGGAAGATCAGATCATGGATAATCCCGATTTCAAGGACCTGCTCATTTCGGCAGAAACGGCGGAGAACATCTGCAACAGCCAGACCCTGCTGTTCATCGTCGATACGCACCGCCCGGACATGACCGTAGCCCCGGCTTTGCTGGACGAAACGGACCGGCGCGTCGTCATCGACCATCACCGCCGCAGTTCGGACTTCATCAAGAAGCCCTTGCTGACCTATACGGAAACGTCGAGTTCTTCGACGAGCGAACTGGTGACGGAGCTCTTGCAATATTTCCAGGAAGATGTAGAATTGACGAAGATCGAAGCGACGGCCCTCTATGCCGGCATCATCGTCGACACCAAGAACTTCGCCGTCCAGACCGGCGTGCGCACTTTCGACGCCGCGTCGTATCTGCGCCGCTGCGGAGCGGATCCGGATATCGTCCGCGAACTGTTCAGCTCTGACTTCGATACCGTCAAGGACCGGGCCCTCATCTTGTCCGGTGCCCAAATCAGCGACGGCGTCGCCATGGCCAGCTGCCCCAAGGGTCAGCGCAATGCCACCATCATCGCCGCCCAGGTAGCGGATATGCTCATCAACATCGACAGCGTCGAAGCCAGCTTCACTTTCTATTATCTGGCCGATGACTGCATCGGTGTCAGCGCCCGCTCGAAAGGCGAAATCAATGTACAATTAGTCATGGAAGCTCTCGGCGGCGGCGGCCACCGTACCGTTGCCGGTGCCCAGCTGCGTGGCCGGACCCTGGTCGAAGCCCAGGGGGACGTCATGGCAGCCCTCCATGAAATCATAGATAAAGACAAGGAGATTGATGAAAAATGAAAGTAATCTTATTACAGGATGTAAAGAAACTCGGTAAGAAAGGGGACATCATCGAAGTATCGGAAGGCTATGGCCGCAACTTCCTCCTGCCCCGTAAATTAGCCGCTCCCGGCACATCGGAAAACCTCAACGATGCCAAACAGAAAAAAGCCGCTGCCAAGCATAAGGCCCAGGTCGCTTCGGATGAAGCCGTCATCCTGGCCAGCCAGCTGAAGAAAGTCGAACTGACCATTCCCGTTAAAGTCGGCGAAGGCGGCAAAGTCTTCGGTGCCATTACGGGCAAGACTATCAGCGAAGCGGCCAAGGCCCAGTACGATATCGACCTGGACAAGAAAAAAGTAGAAATCAAGGATCCGATTAAATCGCTCGGCGATTACGATGTTACCATCCGCGTCCATCCGACGATTACCAGTGTCATCAAAATACACGTTGTAGAAGGCTGATCATAAGCCATAAGGGGATACAATGAAAGAATTATTGGACAAATTATTACAGCGCCATAAGTACCTCGAACCGACGGCGGAGGAAGAACTTCGCCGTCAGGTTAACGTGCTTTATGGCGCTTTTACTGGTCTTATAGGGTCTGAAAAGATGGTCCTCCGGGCCAGTAAGTACTCTGCCTTGTCGTACATCCATTCCGAAGACCCGCGCCAGCGCCTGGTCGGACTGCAGCGCCTCATCTATGAAGACGTCTCGTATGATAAAGTACCCGATGACGATGAAGTCATCAACGTCCTCAATGAACTGGAAATGGTCCTGGCTGAGATGCTGGCCCGTCAGGCCGTAGAAGAACGGCTGGAAAAGAAAATCAGCCAGCGCATGGATGAAAAACAGCAGGAATACGTGCGGGAAATCAAGATGGAACTCATCAAGGAAGAACTGCACGACGTCGAAACGCCGCAGACCAAGCGCAAGCTCAAGGAATTGGACGACCTGGAAAACGTCCATCTTACGGAATCGGTCATGGAACGGGTACGGCCGAAACAGCTCCGGGCTATTGTCGGCCAGGAACGGGCCGTGGAAGCCATGCAGAGCAAGTTATCGTCTGTCTATCCGCAGCACCTGCTCCTCTACGGACCGCCTGGCGTCGGCAAGACGACGGCTGCCCGCATCGTCCTCGACGAAGCCAAGAAGCTGCCCTTTACACCGTTTGGCCCTGATGCGCCCTTTATCGAAACGGACGGGACGACACTGCGCTGGGATTCGCGGGATATGACCAACCCCCTCATCGGTTCGGTCCACGACCCGATTTATCAGGCGCCCGCCGCGACCTGGCCGATACGGGGATCCCGGAACCGAAGCCGGGCCTGGTCACCGAAGCCCATGGCGGCATCCTCTTCATCGACGAAATCGGGGAAGTGGACCCGATGCTGCTCAACAAGCTGCTGAAAGTCATGGAAGACAAGCGGGTCCGTTTTGAATCGGCTTATTACGACGAAGACGACCCGAATGTGCCGAAGTATATCAAGAAACTCTTTGCCGAAGGGGCTCCGGCCGACTTCATCCTCATCGGTGCGACGACGCGGGACCCGTCGGAAATCAATCCGGCCATCCGGTCGCGCTGCGCTGAAATCTTCTTTGAACCCCTCATCCCGTCGGATATCGAACAGATTGTCACCAATGCCGCTGCCCAGCTGGGGGCGGAACTGGAAGACGGCGTGGCCAAATTGATCAGTGAGTTCACCATCGAAGGCCGCAAGGCCGTCAACATCCTGGCCGATACATATGGCCTGTCTGTCTTTAAATCGGGCTCCAAGGACCACGTGCGCATCACCTGCGACCACGTCCGCCGCGTCGCCCAGATCAGCCGCCTCGTGCCTTATGTGACGGAAAAGGCCAGCGATACGCCTGTCGTCGGCAAGGTCTTCGGCCTCGGCGTCGCCGGTTACCTCGGCTCGGCCATTGAAATCGAAGCCGTCGCCTTTCCGGCGCGGGCGCCGGGGAAGGGGTATTACCGCTTCAACGATACGGCCGGTTCCATGGCCAAGGACTCCATGTTCAACGCAGCCGCTGTCGTCCGCCGCATGACCGGTAAGGAACTGTCCGATTACGACGTCAACATCAACTTCGTCGGCGGCGGCAATATCGACGGCCCGTCGGCAGGCTGTGCCATTACGACGGCCCTCATCTCGGCCATCACAGGCAAGCCGGTCCGCCAGGACATGGCCCTGACCGGGGAAATTTCCATCCAGGGCCAGGTCAAGCCCGTCGGCGGCGTCTTTGAAAAGGCTTATGGCGCCCGTCAGGCTGGCATGAAAGGAATCATCATCCCGAAAGAAAATGCTCATGATATCCCGGAACGCCATTTAGGCCTGAATATCCACTATGCCGTCACCATCGACGACGTACTGAAACTGATGTTGGTCGAACAGGAGGGAACCTAATATGGAACAGCGGATTCCACCGCAGAACGTAGAGGCGGAACAAGCCGTCCTGGGGGCGATGCTCTTATCCCATGATGCCGTCATCGTCGCTATGGAAAAGCTCCAGTCCCAGGATTTTTACCGCGACGTCCATCGCATCATCTTCGAGGCCATGGAACACCTCCATCGGGAAAATAAAGAAATCGACGTCATCACCCTGCCGGACGAGTTGAAACGCATGAAGAAGCTCGACGATGTAGGCGGTCTCGAATACGTCCTGAACCTGCCGAACCTGGTCGGGTCAGCGGCCAATATCGAATATTACGCCAATATCGTCGCCGAGAAGGCCCTGGCGCGCAACCTCATTTCGACGTGTACCGAACTGACGACGGAAGCCTATGACGGCCAAAAGGAAACGGAAGCCCTCCTGGACGATGCCGAACGGCGCATTCTCCAGCTGTCGGATACAAAGAACCGCGGCGATTTCGCTTCCGTCGGCGCCGTCGTCGAAGTGACCCTGGACAAGATCACCAAGCTCTATGAAAATAAAGCGGGCCTCACCGGCCTGCCGACGGGATTCCGCGACCTGGACCGCATGACGTCAGGCCTGCAGCCGTCGGACCTGATCCTGGTCGCTGCCCGTCCGAGTATGGGCAAGACGGCCTTTACCCTGAACATCGCCCAGAACGTCGGCGTCCGTCAGCATAAGACGGTAGCCTTCTTTTCCCTGGAAATGTCCCAGGAACAGCTAGTCCAGCGACTGCTCTGCCAAATCGCCCATATCGACTCGCAGAAACTGCGCACAGGCCAGCTCAACAGCGATGAAGAGTGGACGCGCCTGACCGATGCCTGCGACAAGCTTTATGAGTCGCCCATTTACATCGACGATACGCCGGGCATCTCTGTCGCCGAAATGCGATCGAAAGCGCGGCGCCTCAAGTCGGAACACGGCCTGGACCTGATTATCGTCGACTACCTGCAGCTCATGCAGGGGCGCAATGCCGAAAGCCGCCAGCAGGAAATCTCCGAGATTTCCCGGTCCCTCAAGGCCCTGGCGCGGGAACTGAAAGTACCGCTCATCGCCTTGTCCCAGCTCAGCCGCAGTGTCGAAAGCCGGCAGGATAAACGGCCTATGCTCAGTGACCTCCGCGAATCGGGGGCCCTGGAACAGGATGCGGATATCGTTTCCTTCTTGTACCGCGAAGATTACTACGATAAGGAAACGGAGAACCAGCACATTACAGAAGTCATCCTGGCCAAACACCGCAACGGCCCTGTCGGGTCGGTCAAGCTCTACTTCAAGAACGAGTTCACGCTGTTCCTCAACCTGGACACGCAGCATGAAGGTAGATAAAATTAATTTAAAAAAAGTGTAAAAAGCACTTGCATTATTCCGTGGGGTATAGTATACTAATCAAGTCAGCGGTTCTGACAGAGCCTTTTGAAACGGGGTTCTGCCTCGTCAGAAGAAATAAGAAAAGCTGATAAAAAAGTTCTTGACAGAACGTCAGTCCTTTGATATAATAGACTACGTTCCACGGAACAGTAAGCCAACGTAGCTCAATTGGTAGAGCAACTGACTTGTAATCAGTAGGTTGTAGGTTCAAGTCCTATCGTTGGCTCCAGTAAATGGTGGGGTTCCCGAGTGGCTAAAGGGAGCAGACTGTAAATCTGCCGGCGTTTGCCTTCGAAGGTTCGAATCCTTCCCCCACCACCAATCATCGCGGGGTGGAGCAGTTGGTAGCTCGTCGGGCTCATAACCCGAAGGTCGTAGGTTCAAGTCCTGCCCCCGCTACCAAATTTTTTTACTGTCAGGTAAAAAAACAACTTCATAATTGGCTTTGACCAGTTCATAAGCTGTTGTAGCTCAGTCGGTAGAGCGTATCCTTGGTAAGGATAAGGTCACCGGTTCAATCCCGGTCAATAGCTCCACACATGGCGGCTTAGCTCAGTTGGCTAGAGCATGCGGTTCATACCCGCAGTGTCCAGAGTTCGAATCTCCGAGCCGCCACCACACTAATAACCTCGTGCATACGAGGTTATTTCTATATGCAAAAATATTTTTTGTTTAAATTTTCCTATTTTTTTAAGCAAAGAGTATGGATGTGTGATAGAATACAAGTGGGTAGCTGTTTTTTTTCCTAAAGGAGGAAATGATTACAATGGCAAAAGAACATTATGAAAGAACAAAACCGCATGTTAATATCGGTACGATTGGTCACGTCGACCATGGCAAAACGACATTAACGGCTGCTATTACGAAAGTATTAGCAAAGAAGGGCTTTGCCAAGTTCGAAGATTACTCCGATATTGACAAGGCTCCGGAAGAACGTGAACGTGGTATTACGATCAACACGGCGCACGTCGAATATGAAACGGAAAAACGCCACTATGCACATGTTGACTGCCCGGGGCATGCTGACTATGTCAAGAACATGATCACTGGTGCAGCTCAGATGGATGGTGCTATCCTCGTTGTATCCGCAGCTGACGGCCCGATGCCGCAGACTCGTGAACACATCCTCCTGGCCCGCCAGGTCGGTGTACCGGCTATCGTCGTATACCTCAACAAAGCTGACCAGGTCGACGATCCGGAACTGATTGAACTCGTTGAAATGGAAGTCCGCGACCTCCTGACTGAATATGATTATCCTGGCGATGAAGTACCTATCATCGTAGGTTCTGCATTGAAAGCCCTCGAAGGCGATCCGGAAGCTGAAAAATCCATCCTCGACTTGATGGATGCTGTCGACAGCTACATCCCGACGCCGAAACGTCCGACGGACCAGCCGTTCCTGATGCCTGTCGAAGACGTATTCACCATCACCGGCCGTGGTACGGTTGCTACGGGCCGTGTCGAACGTGGTACGATCAAAGTCGGTGACGCTGTCGAAATCGTCGGCCTCGCTGATAAACCGAAAGATACCGTCGTTACGGGCGTTGAAATGTTCCGTAAGATCCTGGACCTCGCAGAAGCAGGCGACAACATCGGCGCACTGCTCCGTGGCATCGACCGCAAAGACGTCGAACGCGGCCAGGTCCTGGCTAAACCGGGCACGATTCATCCGCACACGAAATTCAAGGCTCAGGTCTATGTCCTGACCAAAGATGAAGGCGGCCGTCATACGCCGTTCTTCAACGGCTATCGTCCGCAGTTCTACTTCCGCACGACTGACGTAACGGGTGTCATCACCCTGCCGGAAGGCACAGAAATGTGCATGCCTGGCGATAACGTCAAGATGGAAGTCGAACTCATCACACCGATTGCTATCGAAGCAGGCCTGCGCTTCGCTATCCGTGAAGGCGGCCGTACCGTAGGTGCCGGTGTCGTATCCGAAATCGAAGGCTAAAAGATAGTTTAAAGTTTGTAGTGCCGAGTTTGTAGAAAGAGGTTAAATTTTTAGCCAATAACTGCAAACTAAAAACTACAAACTTGATACTTAAAAGAGGGGCTGTCGCACGAAGGTTTCTGCCATCATGCGAGGCCCCTTTCTCTTTATAGTTTGCAGTATGGAGTTTGTAGTCTGTAGAAATGGAATTTAAATTTTCTAATCACTAACTGCTAACCACTAGCAACTTAAAAGGGCTTGTTGCATGTGCAACAAGCCCTTTTTTTGCATACATTTATGCGCAAGGCTACAGGCCGTGAATTAGTTATCGCCTGTCTGCGCAATTGTAGGGGCTCGCACGTGGTGAGCCCGCTTCTAGTATAATGAGGGAATGACGGTAACTGTAACGTAAGGCATCCGTCGGAAGCCTCTCCTCATAGGAGAGGTAGCCCGAAGGGCCGGAGAGGTTAACCTCTCAGTCAGCTGCGCTGACAGCTCTCCTAGCAGGAGAGCCGGGCCGTCGGCCCCTACGAACCCCTAACCCCTAGCCACTAGCCACTACCCAAAATCCCGGGTATAATATAACTACACACAAGAGGAGGGTGCGAAATATGAACATTGCTGAAAATACGGCCGATACAGCGCAGCAGGCGGCTAACGTCGTCCAGGCCGATGTCCAGAACCAGGTCACGCAGAGCGTCACGACGCTGGACCATTTAAAGGATTTTCTGCTTAACCACGGTCCCGATGTCATCTATGCCATCGTCATCTTCATCGTCGGCCGCTATGTGGCCCGGGCTTTCAAGAACCTGGCTGTCCGCATGATGACCCATGCCAATTACGACCATACGGTCATCACCTTTGTCAGCCAGCTGATTTATTATGCCATCATGGCCTTGGTCCTGTTGTCGGCCCTGAATAAGGCCGGTATCCCGACGAATTCCTTCCTGGCCGCGTTCGGCGCCTTTGGCCTGGCTGTCGGCCTGGCCTTGCAGAGCAATCTGTCGAATTTCGCTTCCGGCCTTTTGATCCTGATCTTCAAGCCTTTCAAAGCCGGAGATTGGATCGCCGTCGGCGGCGTAGAAGGCAGCGTCAAAGGGATTCAGATGATGAATACGGCTATTACGACGAAAGACAACAAGACGATTTTCATCCCCAATTCCAGTATCACCTCGTCCCAGGTGACCAACAGCTCTTACCAGCAGGAAAGGTACATTACTTTTTTCTTCGACATCGGTTACCAGAACGACCATCACAAGGCCATTGCCCTGCTGAAGCAGATATTCCGGGAAGACAGGCGGGTCCTCAATGCCGACACGATGGAAATCGGCATCCGCGAATTTGCCGAAAGCTCCGTGCGCATCGCCGCTTTTCCCAAGGTCGCCAAGGAAAATTATTACCCCGTCTATTACGACACTATGTCCAAGGTAAAGGATACCTTCGATGCCAACGGTATTGATATACCTTATCCGCAGCGCGTAATTTATATACAAAAAAATGAACAATAAAACGTTACTTTTTGAACATGTTTTCAGCTATTTCTTAGGAAATAGCTGATTTTTTTGTACCCTATCCATAGTATGTGAAAAAAAGAATAAAGACGGGAAATAAGAATATTCGCCAAAATCGAAAAATAATCTTGCGTTTTTCGTCTAACTAAGGCTTGAACTATACTTTAATAGCATTGTTAAGCTGTTGATTTATGCCCTTTTTCTATTATATAATAGTATCATGTTGTTCGGGAATTAATTATTTAATTATTAATAGTTTTTGAGCATATAATAAGTTCAAAAGTGAACAAAGAAAGAGGGTATTTGTATTATGGTATTTTTATTGGCATTGTCACCTATTTTGTGGCTCATCGTTTCTTTGGGCTTCCTGAAGATGCAGAGCTTCAAGGCATGTCCCATTGCCTTGATCATTTCTTTTGCCGTCGCCCTGGCCTGGTATCATATGCCGGGCATGGATGCCGCTACGGCAGCCCTGGAAGGCGTGGCCCTGGCATGCTGGCCTATTTTACTGGTCATCATCGCCGCTATCTTTACGTATAATCTGACCTTGTACACCAAGAGCATGGATATCGTCAAGCACATGCTGACGACGGTCAGCAAGGACCGCCGCGTCCTGGCCCTGCTCATCGGCTGGGGTTTCGGCGCCTTCATGGAAGGCATGGCCGGCTTCGGTACGGCTATCGCTATCCCGGCGTCGATGCTGGTTGCCCTGGGCTTCGACCCCATCAAGGCTATCCTGGTCTGCCTGGTTGCTAACTCCGTTCCGACAACGTATGGTTCCATCGGTATCCCTGCCAGCACCCTGGCTAACTTGACGGGCCTCGATCCGGTCCAGCTGTCGACGTATATTAGCTTGCAGCTCCTGCCGCTCAACATCCTTTGCCCGTTCATCATCGTCGCCATCGTCGGCGGCTCGCTGAAGGCCCTCAAAGGCGTTTTCATGGTTACCCTGCTCTCGGCCCTGGGCCTGGCTGTGCCGGAACTCATCGTCTCGGCCTTCGTCGGTCCGGAACTGGCTGTCATGGGGGCTTCTATCGTCATCATGGCCCTCATCGTCGTTTATTCCCATTTCCGTCCTATCGACGATCCGGAATATGCCATGGACATCAATCCGGCTCACGTACCGCTCCGCGGTGGTCTGCTGGCTTGCCTGCCCTTCATCTTGATCTTCGTCTTCTTATTGCTGACGTCGAAACTCGTTCCCTTCATCCATGCACCGCTCATGGCTATTAAATCGTCGGTCCTCATCTATACCGGTCAGGGCGGCGTACCTTATACCTTCATCTGGGTCAATACGCCGGGCATCCTCATCCTCCTGGCAGCCTTCATCAGTGGTAAGGCCCAGTCGGCCCGTTTTAGCGAAATGTTCTTCGTCTTGCTGAACACCATCAAAGGCCTGCGCAATACGATCATCACCATCATCGCCGTCATCGCTACAGCTAAAGTCATGGGCTACAGCGGCATGACGTCAGATATCGCCCGCACGGCTGTCGAAGCGACGGGCATGATGTATCCGGCCATTGCACCGCTCATCGGCTCTGTCGGCACGTTCATCACCGGTTCCGGTACGTCCAGTAACGTCCTCTTCGGCAACCTCCAGACCGATGCCGCTGCCGCCATCAACGCCAATAAAGCCTGGCTGGCTGCTGCCAACGCGGCCGGTACCTGCGCAGGCAAGATGATTTCGCCGCAGAGTATCGCCATCGCCGTCGGGGCCATCTCCCTGACCGGCAAGGATAACGAAATCCTTCAGGCAATCATGAAAGTCTATGTACCATATATCATCCTCTTAGGGGCCATCGTCTACTTCGGACAGGTCCTGGTAGGGTAGGGAAAAAGGGACTGTCGCACATGCGACAGTCCCTTTTTCTGTAGGGGCTTGCACGTGGCAAGCCCGCCTGAAATGTGATGTAGACGTTATACATGACAAATGATATGCGTGAAAACGTTCAATATACTCCAATCTATTATGTCTATACAATCATGATAGGCCTGTCTTAGAATATGAGTGATTATTCATTTTAGGGAGAGCGCCACCAAATATCCAACGGGTCGCCCACGTGGCGACCCCTACAGCGCAAAAAAAGGCTGCCGTATAAAGCCATCTGGGCTTCGTGCGGCAGCTTTTTTAGATGATTCAGGCGAACCACTAGCCACGAACCCCTAACCACTAATCCCTAGCCCCTAAACTTCCTATTACGAACTATTCTAGAAGGAAAGAATAAGTACCGTTTTTCACATACTATAACGAATTATCATGCTTGGTTTTTAACAGTACCTTTTGGTCATGGCTGTTTTACAGGGGTTTCCGACTTTTTAATATATAATATCGATTAAACTAAAAATCATACGTGATGAATTAATCTATTTATGTCAATATATAAGCCATTTTATTGCCGTAATTCGCTTGAAATTAGTTGTTCGATAAATAATTATAAATATCAAAATTTATAATTCTAAAGTGGAATAGATTTGTAGATTTTCTATTCCTTGTGACTAATTTGTCCCGATTTATTCATTGACGTTATGGGTTTTCCATGATATCATTCTAGTCAGTAATTCACCTTTGGAAAATTTTCACAAAGGCGTACGACAGTAGCGACGACAGCGTCGGTACACTCTACATAGCAGGAGGAAGTTACGGTAATGAGAAAAGTAGAAATCATTACAGCTGAACAAGCAGCTCAGCTCGTAAAAGACAACGACACGATTACGTCTATTGGTTTTGTCAGCAGTGCCCATCCGGAAGCCCTGACCAAAGCCTTGGAAAAACGGTTCTTGGATACGAACACGCCGCAGAACCTGACTTACATCTACGCAGGTTCCCAGGGTAAACGCGATGGCCGTGCTGCAGAACACCTGGCACACACAGGTCTTTTGAAACGCGCCATCATCGGTCACTGGCAGACAGTACCGGCTATCGGTAAACTGGCTGTTGAAAACAAAATCGAAGCATACAACTTCTCGCAGGGCACGCTGGTTCATTGGTTCCGCGCTTTGGCAGGCCACAAACTCGGCGTCTTCACGGATATCGGTTTGGAAACTTTCCTCGATCCCCGTCAGCTCGGCGGCAAGCTCAATGACGTAACCAAAGAAGACTTGGTCAAATTGATCGAAGTCGACGGTCACGAACAGCTTTTCTATCCGACCTTCCCGGTCAACGTAGCTTTCCTCCGCGGCACTTATGCCGATGAATCGGGCAACATCACCATGGATGAAGAAATCGGGCCTTTCGAAAGCACTTCCGTCGCCCAGGCCGTTCACAACTGTGGCGGTAAAGTCGTCGTCCAGGTCAAAGACGTCGTCGCTCACGGCAGCCTCGACCCGCGCATGGTCAAGATCCCCGGCATCTATGTCGACTACGTCGTCGTAGCAGCTCCGGAAGACCATCAGCAGACGTATGACTGCGAATACGATCCGTCCCTCAGCGGCGAACATCGTGCTCCCGAAGGCGCTGCCGATGCAGCTCTCCCCATGAGCGCTAAGAAAATCATCGGCCGCCGCGGCGCTTTGGAATTGACTGAAAACGCTGTCGTCAACCTCGGCGTCGGTGCTCCGGAATACGTTGCTTCTGTTGCCGGTGAAGAAGGTATCGCCGATACCATTACCCTGACCGTCGAAGGCGGCGCCATCGGTGGCGTACCGCAGGGCGGTGCCCGCTTCGGTTCGTCCCGCAATGCCGATGCCATCATCGACCACACCTATCAGTTCGACTTCTACGATGGCGGCGGTCTGGACATCGCTTACCTCGGCCTGGCCCAGTGCGATGGCTCGGGCAACATCAACGTCAGCAAGTTCGGTACTAACGTTGCCGGCTGCGGCGGTTTCCCGAACATTTCCCAGCAGACACCGAATGTTTACTTCTGCGGCACCTTCACGGCTGGCGGCTTGAAAATCGCTGTCGAAGACGGCAAAGTCAAGATCCTCCAGGAAGGCAAAGCCAAGAAGTTCATCAAAGCTGTCGACCAGATCACTTTCAACGGTTCCTATGCAGCCCGCAACGGCAAACACGTTCTCTACATCACGGAACGCTGCGTATTTGAACTGACCAAAGAAGGCTTGAAACTCATCGAAGTCGCACCGGGCATCGATATTGAAAAAGATATCCTCGCTCACATGGACTTCAAGCCGATCATTGATAATCCGAAACTCATGGATGCCCGCCTCTTCCAGGACGGCCCGATGGGGTTGAAAAAATGAAACCTATGCGACTCCACCACGTAGGCATTGTCCTGCCGACCTTAGAAAAAGCCCATGAATTCATGCAGAATAATGGACTTGAAATCGACTATGCCGGCTATGTCGATGCTTACCAGGCTGATCTCATTTTCACTAAGTTTGGTGAATTTGCCAGCCCGATTGAAATGATTATCCCGCACTCCGGTGTGCTTACCCAATTCAATGGTGGCCGCGGCGGCATTGCCCACATCGCCTTCGAAGTGGACGATGTCGAAGCTGTCCGCCAGGAAATGGAAGCAGATTGTCCGGGATGCATGTTAGAAAAGAAAGCTGTCCAGGGTACGGACGACATTATCGTCAACTTCCGCCGCCCGACAACCAACCAGGGTATCCTCGTTGAATATGTTCAGACGACAGCACCTATCACCGGCCGCGGCGAAAATCCTTTCGTTAAGAATCTCGGCCCGGAAAAAGGGAAGCTCAACGAAACATGGCATCCCATGCGCCTGCACCATATCGGCATCGTCTTGCCGACCTTGGAAAAGGCCCATGAATTCATCAAGACCAATGGTCTGGAAGTGGATTATTCCGGTTTCGTCGACGCCTACCATGCGGATCTCATTTTCACTAAAAAAGGTGAAAACAGTACGCCTATCGAATTCATTATTCCCCGTGAAGGGGTCCTCAAAGATTTCAATCATGGCAGGGGAGGTATCGCTCATATCGCCTTTGAAGTGGATGATGTCGAAAAGGTACGTCAGATTATGGAAAGCCAGAAGCCTGGTTGCATGCTCGAAAAGAAAGCCGTCCGGGGAACGGACGATATCATCGTCAACTTCCGCCGTCCCAGCACGGACGCCGGCATCCTCGTCGAATATGTCCAGACCGTAGCTCCCATCAATCGCAGCAATCCCAACCCTTTTAATGATTGATTTTTTATAAAGAAAGGTGAAAACTGTGTATACTCTCGGAATCGACGTTGGTTCTTCTTCTTCCAAGGCAGTCATCCTGGAAGATGGCAAGAAGATCGTCGCCCATGCCGTCGTTGAAATCGGCACCGGTTCGACCGGTCCGGAACGCGTTTTGGACGAAGTCTTCAAAGATACCAACTTAAAAATTGAAGACATGGCGAACATCATCGCCACAGGCTATGGCCGTTTCAATGTCGACTGCGCCAAAGGCGAAGTCAGCGAAATCACGTGCCATGCCAAAGGGGCCCTCTTTGAATGCCCCGGTACGACGACCATCCTCGATATCGGCGGTCAGGACGTCAAGTCCATCAAATTGAATGGCCAGGGCCTGGTCATGCAGTTTGCCATGAACGACAAATGCGCCGCTGGTACGGGCCGTTTCCTCGACGTCATGTCGAAGGTACTGGAAATCCCCATGTCTGAAATGGGGGACTGGTACTTCAAATCGAAGCATCCCGCTGCCGTCAGCAGTACCTGCACGGTTTTTGCTGAATCGGAAGTCATTTCCCTTCTTTCCAAGAATGTCCCGAAAGAAGATATCGTAGCCGGTGTCCATCAGTCCATCGCCGCCAAAGCCTGCGCTCTCGTGCGCCGCGTCGGTGTCGGTGAAGACCTGACCATGACCGGCGGTGGCTCCCGCGATCCCGGCGTCGTCGATGCCGTATCGAAAGAATTAGGTATTCCTGTCAGAGTCGCTCTGCATCCCCAAGCGGTGGGTGCTCTCGGAGCTGCTTTGATTGCTTATGATAAAATCAAGAAATAAGTCAAAGGAGAGAACAAAATCATGAGTGAAGAAAAAACAGTAGATATTGAAAGCATGAGCTCCAAGGAAGCCCTTGGTTACTTCTTGCCGAAAGTCGATGAAGACGCACGTAAAGCGAAAAAAGAAGGCCGCCTCGTTTGCTGGTCCGCTTCTGTCGCTCCTCCGGAATTCTGCACGGCTATGGACATCGCCATCGTCTATCCGGAAACTCACGCAGCTGGTATCGGTGCCCGTCACGGTGCTCCGGCCATGCTCGAAGTTGCTGAAAACAAAGGTTACAACCAGGACATCTGTTCCTACTGCCGCGTCAACATGGGCTACATGGAACTCCTCAAACAGCAGGCTCTGACAGGCGAAACGCCGGAAGTCCTCAAAAACTCCCCGGCTTCTCCGATTCCCCTTCCGGATGTTGTCCTCACTTGCAACAACATCTGCAATACCTTGCTCAAATGGTATGAAAACTTGGCTAAAGAATTGAACGTACCTCTCATCAACATCGACGTACCGTTCAACCATGAATTCCCTGTTACGAAACATGCTAAACAGTACATCGTCGGCGAATTCAAACACGCTATCAAACAGCTCGAAGACCTCTGCGGCCGTCCCTTCGACTATGACAAATTCTTCGAAGTACAGAAACAGACACAGCGCTCCATCGCTGCCTGGAACAAAATCGCTACGTACTTCCAGTACAAACCGTCGCCGCTCAACGGCTTCGACCTCTTCAACTACATGGGCCTCGCCGTTGCTGCCCGCTCCTTGAACTACTCGGAAATCACGTTCAACAAATTCCTCAAAGAATTGGACGAAAAAGTAGCTAATAAGAAATGGGCTTTCGGTGAAAACGAAAAATCCCGTGTTACCTGGGAAGGTATCGCTGTCTGGATCGCTCTCGGCCACACCTTCAAAGAACTCAAAGGTCAGGGCGCTCTCATGACTGGTTCCGCTTATCCTGGCATGTGGGACGTTTCCTACGAACCGGGCGACCTCGAATCCATGGCAGAAGCTTATTCCCGTACATACATCAACTGCTGCCTCGAACAGCGCGGCGCTGTTCTTGAAAAAGTTGTCCGCGACGGCAAATGCGACGGCTTGATCATGCATCAGAACCGTTCCTGCAAGAACATGAGCCTTCTCAACAACGAAGGTGGCCAGCGAGTCCAGAAGAACCTCGGCGTACCGTATGTCATTTTCGACGGCGACCAGACCGATGCTCGTAACTTCTCGGAAGCACAGTTCGATACCCGTGTAGAAGCTTTGGCAGAAATGATGGCAGACAAAAAAGCCAATGAAGGAGGAAACCACTAATGAGTCAGATCGACGAACTTATCAGCAAATTACAGGAAGTATCCAACCATCCCCAGAAGACGGTTTTGAATTATAAAAAACAGGGCAAAGGCCTCGTAGGCATGATGCCTTACTACGCTCCGGAAGAAATCGTATACGCTGCAGGCTATCTCCCGGTAGGCATGTTCGGTTCCCAGAACCCGCAGATTTCCGCAGCTCGTACATACCTTCCTCCGTTCGCTTGTTCCTTGATGCAGGCTGACATGGAACTCCAGCTCAACGGCACGTATGACTGCCTCGACGCTGTCATCTTCTCCGTTCCCTGCGATACCCTCCGCTGCATGAGCCAGAAATGGCACGGCAAAGCTCCGGTCATCGTCTTCACACAGCCCCAGAACCGTAAGATCCGCCCGGCTGTCGACTTCCTCAAAGCTGAATACGAACATGTCCGCACTGAATTGGAACGTATCCTCAACGTAAAAATCTCCGACCTGGCTATCCAGGAAGCTATCAAAGTATACAACGAAAACCGTCAGGTTATGCGTGAATTCTGCGACGTAGCTGCTCAGTACCCGCAGATCTTCACTCCGGTCAAACGCCATGACGTCATCAAAGCCCGCTGGTTCATGGACAAAGCTGAACACACCGCTTTGGTCCGCGAACTTATCGACGCTGTCAAGAAAGAACCGGTACAGCCGTGGAATGGCAAAAAAGTCATCCTCTCCGGTATCATGGCAGAACCGGATGAATTCCTCGACATCTTCAGCGAATTCAACATCGCTGTCGTCGCTGACGACCTCGCTCAGGAATCCCGCCAGTTCCGTACAGACGTACCGTCCGGCATCGATCCCCTCGAACAGCTCGCTCAGCAGTGGCAGGACTTCGATGGCTGCCCGCTCGCTTTGAACGAAGACAAACCGCGTGGCCAGATGCTCATCGACATGACCAAGAAATACAATGCTGACGCTGTCGTCATCTGCATGATGCGCTTCTGCGATCCGGAAGAATTCGACTATCCGATTTACAAACCGGAATTCGAAGCAGCCGGTGTCCGTTACACCGTCCTCGACCTCGACATCGAATCTCCGTCGCTCGAACAGCTCCGCACCCGTATCCAGGCTTTCTCGGAAATTCTCTAAGAATCGCCTGATCCATCAGCCATCTGGGCGGGACTCCGAAAGGTGCCTGCTACAGGATAAATTGCCTGCTCCGGCAGACAGTATGGCAGCTTGCAGCCCGCGTTGTGCGGGCTGTGGGCTGTTCATGACGCTTTAAAGACGGCTCTGCCGTTTTTAAATAAAAACCATATATACAATCTTTTAGGAGGAAACTCAATCATGGAATTCAAACTTTCTGAATTACAGCAAGATATCGCAAATCTCGCAAAAGATTTTGCAGAAAAAAAATTAGCTCCCACTGTCAAAGATCGCGACGAAAAAGAAGTCTTTGACCGCGCTATCCTCGACGAAATGGGTACTCTCGGCCTTCTCGGTATTCCTTGGGAAGAAGAAAACGGCGGCGTAGGTGCTGACTTCCTCAGCCTCGCAGTTGCTTGCGAAGAAGTAGCTAAAGTTGACCCCTCCATCGCACTCAGCTTTGAAGTACACACTATGCTCTGCTCCTGGCCGATCTGGAAATTTGGCACAGCTGAACAGAAAGCTAAATTCCTCAAACCCCTCGCAGAAGGCACAAAACTCGGCGCTTTCGGCCTCACCGAACCGAATGCTGGTACCGACGCTTTGAACGGCTCCACAGTCGCTACGAAAAACGAAGATGGCAGCTACACCTTGAACGGCTCCAAAGTCTTCAACACCAACGGCGGCGAAGCTGACGTTACTGTCGTATTCGCTTCCACGGACAAATCCAAAGGCGCTAAAGGCATGAGCGCTTTCATCCTCGAAAAAGGCATGGAAGGCTTTACCTATGGCAAAAAAGAAGTTAAAATGGGTATCCGCGCTTCCGTACAGCGTGAACTCGTATTCCAGAACGTAAAAGTTCCGGCTGAAAACCTCCTCGGCAAAGAAGGCGAAGGCTTCAAGATCGCTATGATGACCCTCGACGGCGGCCGTGTTGGCGTTGGCGCACAGGCTCTCGGCATTGCTGAAGGTGCTTACAATGCAGCTGTTCAGTATGCTAAAGAACGTACACAGTTCGGCAAACCGATCGCTAAATTCCAGGCTATCAGCTTCATGCTCGCTGACATGAAACTCAAAATCGAAACGGCTCGCCTCGCTGTCTACAAAGCAGCTTGGAAAATGGCTCAGCCTGACGTTAAATCCTACTCCGTAGATGCAGCTATCGCTAAGAAATATGCTTCTGACGTAGCTATGCAGGTCACCACCGATGCTGTCCAGGTATTCGGCGGCTATGGCTTCACTCGCGAATATCCGGTTGAACGCTACATGCGCGATGCTAAGATCACTCAGATCTACGAAGGCACCAACCAGGTACAGCAGATGGTTATCTCTGGCGCCATCCTCAGATAGTCAAAGAGTTTCCTAACAGAACTCTCCTCCTTTTGAAACACGTATAGAAATAGTATAAAACAGTATGAGATAAAACCGCTTACAAAGAGAGGCTGTCGCCGATGCGACAGCCTCTCTTTTTCGTATTTGTAATTTGCAGTTTGTAGTGGCTCCCCTGAGAAGGGGAGCTGGCCGCTCCAGGCGGTCTGAGGGGCCTTACTACAGTAATGCGTAAGCCAGCCCCTAACCACTAGCCACGAGCCACTAACCACTTAACGGGGCTTTACACTGCGGCCTGCGGCGCCCGTATGGGCGCCCCTACACCAACGCCCGGTAACATTTCTCCGACATGGGCACGGGCACGCCGTACTGGCGGGCCAGGCGGATGAGGGCGCCGCTGAAGGTATCCAGTTCGCTCTGGTGGCCGGCGGCGATGTCCCGCTCGAGGGAGCTCGTGGCATCCATGTCGTCGCTGCCTAAGATGCGGTCGTACTGGTCGTCGACGATGTCGTCGGGCAGGGGGACGCCGGCGGCCTTGCCGACGTCATAGGCTTCCTGCAGGAGAGCCCGGAATTCTTCCCTGCCATGGAGCTGGGAGAGGGCCTGA
>NZ_APHY01000076.1 GCF_000417505.1 Megasphaera sp. NM10 | reverse complement strand
CCATTTTAACCAGTGTACTTAGGCAATTCATCATCGGAAGATTGACGTAAATAAKCAAGTATTCCTGATGAAWCAGGCTTATCTGATTCACAACGATCCTCGTTTAGAAGGAAAATTAAAGCTTCAATAAGAAGAAATTTGTAAACGATGTGCTTGCATAAAGTGTAAAGGATGTCCTTGCACAAAATGTAAACGATGTTATTCTTGACAACGTGCGAGCCCCTACAATGAAAAAAATTTACAACAATTTAAAACAAAAAAAAAGAAACCGTGCATGATGGCAGAAACCATTATGCACGGTCTTTTTTACGCCCCAAAGCTCTGTTCAGTGCGGTTGATGATTTCGTCCTGCAGGGCTTTGTCCAGGTTGTTGAAGTAATCGCTGTAGCCGGCGACGCGGACGATGAGGTTTTCGTATTGTTCCGGGTGGCGCTGGGCATCGAGGAGGGTTTCCCTGTCGACGACGTTGAACTGGATGTGATGGCCGTCCATGGTGAAGTACGACCGGACCAGGGCAGCCAGGCAAGCCAGGCCTTTCGGGCCGGCGACGACGGACGGCGTGAATTTCTGATTGAGCAGAGCGCCGCCAGTCTTGAGCTGTTCCAGTTTGGCACAGGACTTGATGACCGCCGTCGGTCCGTGGGTATCAGCGCCCTTTTCCGGCGAAATACCATCGGGCAGGGGCACATGGGCCCGGCGGCCGTTAGGGCTGGCGCCCATGACCTGGCCAAAGTAGACGTGACACGTCGTCGGCAGGAATTCGACGACCGTCTTCGAGCCTTTCGGCGTCGGCCTGCCGGCAATAGTTGCTTGCAGAGCCCGGTCGACGTCGTGGAGGATAGCGTCGGCGTAGTCATCATCGTTGCCGTACTTCGGCGTATGATGGAGGACGACGTCGAGCAAGGCATCGTCGCCGTCGAAGTCCCGGTCGCAGGCGGTGATGATGTCTTCCATGGTGAACCGCCGCTGTTCAAAGACCTGCTGTTTCAGCACGGCCAGGGAATCTGTAATGGTCGCAATGCCGACACACTGGATATAACTCGTGTTATATCGGGCGCCGCCGGCATTGTAGTCCTTCCCATTGGCAATGCAGTCGTCGGTGATGACTGACAGCAGCGGCACGGGCATGTACTGCATATAGAGCCGTTCGATGAGGTTATTGCCGACCACTTTGACATCGACGACGTATTTCAGTTCTTTCAGGAAAGCCTGCCATACATCGTCATATGACGCAAACTGCAACGGGTCGCCGACGTCGATACCTGCCTTTTCCCCGGTATAGGCATCATAGCCGCGATGCAGGGCCAGTTCCAGGACCTTGGGGATATTGAGATAGCCCGTCAGGACATAGGCTTCTTTCCCGGCCGTCCCGGCTTCGACGCAGCCGCTGGCAATGCCGCAGGCCCGGGCATCATCGAGGGATTTGCCCAGATACATCAGTTCCTGGACGATGGCTTCGCTGTTATAGAACGCCGGCTGGCCCCAGCCTTGCGGGAGATTTCCAGAGCCTTCCGCAGGAAGCGTTCCGGCGTCTTCTGGGAAATCTGAACGTTGGAGCTCGGCTGGAGGAGGCGCATGTCGTCCATGACTTCCAGGATGAGATAGCTTACATCGCTGACGCCACAGGTCCCGTCGGACCGCAGGGCGCCGGTATTGATGTTGCAGAAATCGGTATACGTCGCGCTTTCCTTGAGGGTAATACCCACTTTCGGCGGTGCCGGCTGGTTATTGAACTGGATCCACAGCGCTTCCAGGAGCTCCTTGGCATCGTCCCGGGTCAGGCGCCCTTCGGCCAGGTCCCGGTCATAGAAAGGTTCCAGATACTGGTCGAACTTGCCTGGCGAATAGGCATCCCAGTTGTTCATTTCCGTCGTCACGCCGATATGGGTGAACCAGTACATCTGGATGGCCTGGCGGAACGTCTGTGGCCGGTGTTCCGGGACGACGTCGCAGACGGCGGCGATATCCAGCAGGTCCCGGCGCCAGGCCGGGTCTTTTTCTTTCACCGCCATGTCCCGGGCCAGGGCGGCATAGCGTTTCCCCAAGAGGATCATGCCCCGGCAGACCCAGGCCATGCCTTCCCATTCGTCCCGTTTTTCCAGGGCATCCATATCGTTATTGAAATCGAGGCTGGCCAGGCGTTCCTGGATGTCCCGCAGGAAATCGCCATAGCCCTTCCAGTATATCTTGCCATCGGCCACGGTATGGCCCGGACCGCGCTGCTGCAGGAATTCCGTGAACATACCGGCAGCAAATAATTTCTGCCATGCCCGGGGCAGCAGGCCGTTCATCTTGGTCAGCATGGCCCGGTCCTTCCAGTATGGGATGATGACGTCCCGCTGGATGCGCTTATCTTCGTCGGTCACTCTGAAGAAGACCCGTTCGCGGCTGTTCAGGGTGTCGAAGTCTTCCAGGGTATGGCAGCACAGTTCCGGAAAGGTCGGTGCCGCCCAGGGTTTCGGCCCCTTTTCGCCGACGATGAGCGAGCCCCGTCCCAGATAGAGGGTCCGATGGGCCATGAGATAGTAAAAGGCTTTGCCCCGCAGGACGGGAATGGAACAAGTCCCTTCGTACTGCTGGTACGCTTCGGTCAGCAGCACGGCCCGTTCCATGGAAATCGTCGGGACGGCGCCGTGAACGCTTTCTTCCCGCAGCTGGCGGATACGGTCCGTACATCCCCGGATACCTTCCACGAATTTCTGTTCTTTCAAAGCTGTTGCCATGTGAATTCCCTCCTATCTAACCGCCGATGACGGTATCATAACCGAGTACAGCAAAAGATTGCCGGATGGCTTCCAAGGCCTGCCCTGACGGGGCATGGAACGGCTGGAACGTCCGATGCAGGGCCTCATATTTATGGCGTCCCAGCTCATGGTACGGCAGGAGATGGATTCTTTCCACGCGTATCTGCTGCGCCTGGAGCCAGTCCTGGAAGGGCCGGATATCCCGGTCCCCGTCGGTATTGACGCCGTCGACCATGATGAGCCGCAGATAGAGGCCGGCGCCGGCGTCGCTGAGGCGCTTCATGTTCTCCAGTATCTGCCAATTGCCCTGGCCCATATATTGTCGGTGGCGTTCGGCGTCAAAGAGCTTCATGTCGTAAAGGAAGAAGTCCGTATAAGGCAGGACCGGTTCAAAAGCCGTAAAGGGAACAGCGCCGCTGGTGTCGATGCCGACGGAAATGCCTTTTTCAGCCAGGGCCCGGACGAGCTCGGCGATATACCCCATGGGCTGGGCCAGGACTTCACCGCCCGACAAGGTGACGCCGCCGCCAGAACGTTCATAGAAAATCTGGTCCTGCACGGCCTGGCGGACGAGTTCTGCTACGGAATAATAGGTCCCGACCTCATCCTGTCCCCCATCGCTACGCTCCATTCTCTCAACCTCGAAGCGCTGACTCTCCGGATTATGGCACCATGGGCAGGCCAAGGGACAGCCTTTGAAGAAAATCGTCGTTCGTATCCCCGGCCCGTCGTGGACGGAAAATTTCTGCACATTGAAAACCAAAGGCCTTTTCTCAGCCATATCCCCGCCTCCCAATCTCATACAACAGAAGTTCGAAGTTTGTAGTTTGTAGTTTTTAGTGGGTGTTTTTAAATTTGAAGCCATTTTCTACAAACTCCATACTACAAACTATAAAGCAAAAGGAACCGTGCATGATGGCAAAAGCCTTCGTGCAACGGTTCCTTCTTTGGTCTCATTCTGAACTTGTACTCATTATACTACACATTTGTATTCTTGAAAAGCATTTATCCTAAAAAATCACCAGACCTTGACCTGGATCCATTCGTCGTTATAGCGCTTGTCCCCTTCTTCGCCCAGGTATTTGTACGTTTCCTGGCCGGCATAAGCTTCTTCCGGCGGGAAGACGACGGGGTTATCTTTATAGTCTTCGTCTTCTTCCATGGCCGGGACGGCCGTATTCGGCGTCGAATAGGTCAGGTACTCGAAGTTCTTCAGGGCGATGTCGGGACGGCTCATGAAGTCGATGAATTTATGGGCATTTTCGACGTGTTCGGCATTCTTGGGGATGACCCACGAGTCAATCCAGAGGTTGGTCCCTTCTTTGGGGATGACGTATTCCAGGTTCCTGTTTTCCAGGATCATGCGCAGGGCTTCACCGGAAAAGACGACGCCCATGGCCGCTTCGCCGGAGACGAGCTTGTCCTTGACGTCATCGATGCCATAGGCCTGGACCAGGGGTTTCTGGGCGATGAGCATATCCCGCGCTTCTTTGATCTGCTGAGGATCCGTCGTGTTCAGGGAATAGCCCAGACGCTTCAAGGCGACCATGAAGGAATCGCGCGGCGAGTCCTGCATGATGATTTCATTCTTATATTTCTCGTTCCAAAGGATGGACCAGCTGTCGACAGGTTCATCGACCATGGTCCGATTGTAGACGATGCCGACGGTGCCCCAGCAATAAGGGACGGCATAGCGGTTGCCCGGGTCAAAGGACTCGGACTGGGTCCAGAACTGTTTGCCTACGTACTGGCGGGCGTTGGGCAGCTGGGAATAATCGAGAGGCTGCAAAAGATCATTGTGGATCATCTTCTGGATCATGTAGTCCGACGGGCAGATGACGTCATAGCGTTCGGCGCCGGCCGCGACCAGGGGATACATGCTCTCGTTGGTATCGAATTCATCCATGACGACGCGGATGCCCGTTTCTTCTTCGAACTGCTTGAGCGTATCCGGGTCGACGTAATCGCCCCAGTTATAGACATAGACCACGTTGTCCCCGTCTTCTTCGCTGTCAAAGAAGCCACAGCCGCTCAGGGCCAGGATACAGCAGAGACCGAGGAGAATCATGCGGATATATTTCATAGCGTTTCCCCTTTCCTACCAGTTCCGACCCAAGGCCAGGCGCCGGCGGTTGACGATGAGCAGGACGGCGAAGACCAGGACAAAGACGAATACGAGCGTCGAAAGGGCATACATTTCCGGATGGATGCCCAATTTCAATTCGGCATAGATTTCCGTCGGCAGCGTATCGATGCCGGCCCCTTTGGTGAAGTGCGTAATGATGAAGTCGTCGGCCGACATGGTGAAGGCCAGCATGAAGCCTGCCAGGAGACTGGGCCGCAGTTCCGGCAGGACGACGCGGCGGAATGCGACGAACGGCGTCGCGCCCAGGTCGCGGGCGGCATCATAACAGCTGCGGTCCAGCGACAGGAACTGGGGCATGATGCACAAGATGACGTACGGCAGGTTGAAGACGACGTGGGCCATGAGAATCGAACCGTAGCCCAGGCGCAGGCCCATGCCTAAAAAGAGGAGCATCAGGGAAATCCCGGTGACGATGTCCGCATTGAGCAGCGGCATACTAGCCACGCCGAGATAGACCGACCGCTGTTTGCGACCCATGCCGCGCAGGGCCATGCAGGTGAGAAGACCCAGGACGGTGGCGATGGCCGCCGACGAGAGACCGATGGTAATGGTATTTTGCAAGGCGTCAAAGATGCCTTCATTCTGGAATAACTCGCCGTACCATTGCAGGGTAAAGCCTGTCCAGTGGCCGCGGTAACGGCTGGCGTTGAAGGACTGGGCCACGAGGACGCCGATGGGCGCGTAGAGGAAGAGGACGACCAGGGCGACGTAGAGTTTCTTCACTTTTTCCATCACTTCTTCACCTGCCCTTCGCTGCGGTCGAAATAAGCCGTCACGACCATGTTGACGATGATGAAGACCATGAGCACCAGAGACAGGCCGCTGCCCAGATGCCAGTCATAGGCCATGGTGAATTCCTGTTCGACGATGTTGCCGATGAGCAGGATCTTATTGCCCCCTAAGAGGCCGCTGATGAAGAACGTCGTCAGCGACGGGATGAAGACCATGGTGATGCCGCTGATGGCGCCGGGCAGGGACAAGGGCAGGATGACCTTGGTGAAGGTCTGCCAGGAATTGGCCCCTAAGTCGCGGGCCGCGGCGATGACGTTGCCGTTGATCTTGCTCAGAGCGACGTAGAGGGGCAGGATCATATAGGGAAGGAAGTTGTAAATCATGCCGATGACGATGGCCGCCGGCGTGTTGATGAGGCTTACGTCAGGCAGGGACAAGAGGCGCAGGAACTGGTTGAGGATGCCGTTCTTTTCCAGAATCGTCTGCCAGGCCATGGTCGTCAGCAGGGAGTTCATCCACATGGGCAGGACGAAGAGCAGGAACAGGAGCGAGCCCTTCCCCCGCTTCTTTTCCGTCAGGATAAGGCAGAGCGGATAAGCCACGACCAGGCAGATGACCGTGCTGATGAGGGCCAGGACGATGGACAGTTCCAGGGCCTTCAGGTACTCCCAGTGGGCGATGAGGCTGATATTGGCCAGGGTAAAGGCGCCGTGGGCATCGGTCAGGCCGTACCAGGCGATGGCCACGACGGGACAGAAGATAAATAAGACCGCCCAGATGAGGAAGGGCGCGGCAAAGAGGTTGCGAATCGCTGCTGAATTAATCATTTTCCATCGCCCTTTCGTCTTCCGATTCCGGTTTATTCATGATCTGGATATTGAAGGGGTCCACCCAGAGGCTGACTTCGTCGCCGGGCTGATAGTGCTTCGTCGATTTGACCAGCCACTCGATCCCCCGCGCCTGGATAGTGAGGTTATAGGTCATGCCTTCAAAAATCGTCTTGGTGACGACGCCGTTGAAACCGCCGTCGCGAGGCGGCTGCAGTTCCATATCTTCCGGCCGGATATGGACGTCGACAGGGCGGTGGGTCCCGAAGCCGACGTCGACACAGTCGAAGTCGTAGTCGGCGATGCGCACGAGTTTGTCGTGTACCATGAGGCCGTCGACGATGTTGCTGTCACCGATGAAGTCGGCGACGAAGGCGTTTTCCGGTTCATTGTAAATGCTTTCGGGCGTGCCGATCTGCTGGATATAACCCTGGTTCATGACGACGACCGTGTCGGACATGCTCAGGGCTTCTTCCTGGTCATGAGTGACGAAGACGAAGGTAATGCCCAGTTCTTCTTTGATCTTGATGAGTTCCAGCTGCATGCTGCGGCGCAATTTCCGGTCTAGGGCACTCAGGGGTTCGTCCAGGAGCAGGACCCGCGGCTCATTGACGACGGCCCGGGCGATGGCCACGCGCTGCTGCTGGCCGCCGGACAAGTCGACGATGTTGGCGTGTTCGTAGCCGTCGAGGTTGACCAGTTTCAGGGCATAACGGATCTTATCGCGGATATAATCGCGGGACTTGCCGTGAATCTTCGGCCCGAAGGCGATGTTTTCGGCCACGTCCATATGGGAAAAAAGAGAATAATTCTGGAACACCGTATTGACCTGACGCCGGTTCGGAGGCAGCTGGGTGATATCGGCCCCATCGAAGAGGATACGCCCTTCATCAGGCGTTTCAAAACCGGCAATGAGGCGGAGCGTCGTCGTCTTGCCGCAGCCGCTGGGGCCGAGGAGAGTCACGAATTCATTTTCAGAAATCGTCAGATCAAGGCCATCTAATACCTTGTGCCCATCATAGGTCTTGGATACGTGCTCCAGGTGAATCAATTCTTTTTCCATTTCACAACTCCTTTTTTCATTCCTTACGGCTCCAGGCCGTAAAAAAAGGGAGATCGCATAATCGCTGATGCAAGGTCCCTTCCTCGATATTATTTTTTACTGCTCCGCGTGTCCCAGGGCCGCGACGTCGTCCAATACGACACAGGCTGCGGGCTGCGGACCGAATTGGCTACGCGGGCCGTCTTGGGCCGGACCGTAGTCTTAGTCTGGACAGCGGCTGCTTTCTGACTGTACTGTTCATGCCATTCTTTCAGGCTCGGAAAAATGGGTGCTTCCGTTTCCGTCACGGTCATGGCCGACCGCTTGTAGGGCTTCAGGGCCATGGCTTCATGACCGGCAAGGCGCCAGATTTCCCGCCGCGTCTGTTCGACGGTCTGGACATAATTCATGGTCTCCGTATAATGCGGCACGCCTCGGGCCCGGTCGACGGCGCCCGGTCCGGCATTATATGCCGCTTCGGCATAGACGAAGGGCCGGTCCCATGTGCGGTAGCGTTCGACCATCTGGCCGAGGTACTTGACGCCGCCAAAGATGTTCTCCCTGCGGTTGTAGGGATTGACCTTGAGTGATGCCGCTGTAGACGGCATAAGCTGGGCAATGCCGACGGCACCGACGCCGGACACGGCAGAATTATCGAAATGGCTTTCTGTCGTAAAGACGGCGGCGACGAGGATCGGGTCGACGTCATACGTATAGGATGCATCACAGATATCCTTGGCAATGGCCGCCGCTTCGCTGCCGCGGATATATTTGCTGACCTGGTCATAGACCATTTCTTCCTGCGTAATGGCCTGCACCGGCATCAAGCCATGAGGCCGATGAAAAGAGCAGCCATCTTTGTCTTACAGGCTTTGCTGAGTATCAACTTTCACATTCCTCCCCACTCACACGACTATCATTCTACCTTTCATTATATCACGGTCGTCAAGCCATTTGCCAATACCTTCTCGTTCTGCCCTATTAGGGTTATGCATCATTGTTCCACCACGCGGAAGATGACGCCTTCGTCGCAGTCGGGACACTGGATATCCGACGGCCAGAGCGAACCCTGGCGGCCGGCGAAGACATAAGGATAAAGGGCCTGGAGGGCCGTCATGCAGAGGGCGCCGCTCTTTGCTTTATCGATGACAGGCCCGTCGAAGACGATTTCATCGCCTTCTTTATAAAGATCACAATGAGACTTGATGACGACTAACTTAACTTTCTTGGCATCCATAATCATACCTCCTTAAGGTTCAATGGGAACGAAATCGAAGGCTTCGACGTCGAAGAGACCCGTGTCCAGCAGTTTCAGCTTGGGGATGACGGGCAGGCTCATGAAGCACAACGTCATGATGACATCGACGTCAGCGCTGACACCCAGGATATGGTGGGCCTTGGCGTAGAGCTCGTCCATAGCTGCATCGACAGCGGCGGCCGGCTGGTCGCTCATGAGGCCGGCAATGGGCAGCGGGATGGATGCAAGGACCGTTCCGTCCAAGACGATGGCCATGCCACCCTTCTGGCCCTCCAGGGCCTCGACGGCAGCGGCCATATCCCTATTGTTCGTGCCGGCGACGATGATGTTGTGCGAATCGTGAGCCACGGATACGGCGACGGCGCCTCGTTTAAGGCCATAACCGCGCAGCAGGCCCAGGCCGACGCAGCCCGTGCCGTGATGGCGTTCGACGACGGCGACCTTGACGATATCGGCCTGCGGGTCGTAGACGAAATCGCCGCGGTCATCGCGATGGATAAGGGCTTCCCCTTTTTCCGTGACGACGCCGCCGGGCACGATGTCGATAGTCCGGACCCGGTCCGACGTCAAGTGCATGACCAGTTTCTCTTCGGAGAAACCGGCGATGCAGACGGAGCTGCCGACGGCGCTGTAATCAGCCCGCGTAAAGGGCAGGAGATACTGGCCCTTTTCCGCTGCTTTCTGACCGCCGATGAAGGTCGTCAGGACGTAGAAATCCTTCAGGTCTTCAAAGAGGACGATGTCCGCCCGCTTGCCCGGTGCCAAGGCGCCGCGGTCGTCGAAGTGATAGCAGTCGGCGGCGTTGAGGGTCGCCATGGTGATAGCCGCCTGCGGCGACAGGCCGGCGGCGACGCAGAGGCGCAGGTGTTCATTGAGGTGGCCTTTCTCAAAGATCGTCTTGGGATGGAGGTCATCCGAACAGAGCAGGAAGCGGCGCAGATTGGCCGGCGTCACGGCCCGGACTAGATTTGGCAGGTCATGGCAGGCCGAACCGTTGCGCAGCATGACGTACATGCCGGCCTGGAGGCGCGCTTCGACGTCGTCCAAGGTGAAACATTCGTGGTCCGTCCGGATCTGGGCCGACGCATAAGCCTGCAGGTCCTTGCCAGTGACGCCGGGGCTGTGGCCGTCGATGGGCTTTTTCGCCTCATAGGCGGCGACGAGCTTGTCCAGGACGGCATCATCGCCGTTCAGGATGCCCGGGCAGTTCATGAATTCACCGACACCGAGAACGCGGTCGTCGGCCAGGGGCGATTTCATGTCGTCTGCTTCCAGCACGGCCCCGCTGTGGTCGAAAGGCGTCGCCGGGACACACGACGGCACCATGAAACGGACGTCCAGGGCCGTCTTTTCAGCGGCTTCCATCATGTAACGAAGGCCGGCCAGGCCGCAGACGTTGACGATTTCATGCGGGTCGGCGACGATCGTCGTCGTTCCCAGGGGGACGACCAGGCGGCCGAACTCTTCCGGGCTGACATAGGACGATTCGATATGGATATGGCTTTCAATGAGGCCCGGTGCGGCATAGGCCCCATGGGCATCGATGACTTCCTGTCCTTCATACGGGCCGCCGACGCCGGCGATGATGCCGTCGGCGATGACGATATCCCCAGGCCGGATGGTCTGTGTATAGACGTCGACGATCTGGCAGTTTTTAAGGACGACGTCCCCCGGTTCCAAGCCCCGGGCTACGGCAATACGCCGTTTCAAAAGATTCCGTGTCATAGTCATAATGTACTCCTTCCTATCGGTAAAGGCGTAAGATTTTTATCTTTCGGACTCATTGTACCATAGATTTCCTTTTTTTGACAAAATAGTTGCCCAAAAAGGCAGAACACCCTATAATAATGATATCAGTTGATGTCCGTCGTCTGCTATTTGGCTTCATGTATTTCCGGATGGATGTCAACTTGTTTTATTACTAAAGGAGTGTGAATGTATTATGGAAAACCAACCGTCCTTCCTCGACCGTTTCTTCCACTTGAGCGAAAATGGCACGACGGTCCGCACGGAAATCCTGGCTGGTATCACGACCTTCATGACCATGGCCTACATCCTGGCCGTCAACCCGACCATCATGAGCGCCGCCGGCATGGACAAAGGTGCCGTCCTCACGGCAACCGCCCTGGCTTCCCTTATCGGGACGCTGTGCATGGCCTTTTTCGCCAACTATCCCTTCGCCCTGGCACCGGGCATGGGCCTGAACGCCTTCTTCGCCTTTACGGTCGTCCTGCAGATGGGCTACACCTGGGAAATGGCCCTGGCCGCCGTCTTCTTTGAAGGCGTTATCTTCATCATCCTGTCTTTGACCAATGTCCGCGAAGCTATCTTCAACGCCATCCCCATGACCTTGAAGAAAGCCGTTTCTGCCGGCATCGGCCTGTTCATCGCCCTCATCGGCCTGCTGAACGCCCAGATCATCGTCGCCAACCCGGCAACCAAGATTGCCCTGTTCTCGTTCAAACAGTCTGCCGCTACGGGTACCTTCCACACTGTCGGCATTACGGTTCTCCTGGCCATGATCGGCATCGTCTTCACAGCCGTCCTGATGGTCAAGAAAGTCCGCGGCAACATCCTCTGGGGCATCCTCTTTACCTGGATCCTGGCCATTCTTTGCGAATTGACCGGCCTCTACGTGCCCAATCCGGAAATGAAGATGTTCAGCGTCATCCCCGACCTGTCCGGCGGCGCCGCTGCCTTTGCCCCGGCCAGCCTGAGCCCCATCTTCGGCCAGCTCGACTTCAGCCGCGTCTTTAGCCTGGACTTCCTGGTCGTCATGTTCGCCTTCCTCTTCGTCGATATCTTCGATACCCTGGGCACGCTCATCGGCGTCTCGTCCAAGGCCAACATGCTCGATGAACGGGGCCGCCTGCCGCGCATCAAAGGCGCCCTCCTGGCCGACGCTGTCGCCACGACGGTCGGCGCTGTCATCGGCACCAGTACGACGACGACCTTCGTCGAAAGCGCTACCGGCGTCAGCGAAGGCGGCCGCACGGGCCTGACGGCAGTCTGCGTCGCTGTCCTCTTCGCCCTGTCCCTCTTCCTGTCGCCGTTCTTCATGGCCATCCCGGCCTTTGCCACGGCACCGGCCCTGGTCATCGTCGGCTTCCTCATGCTGACGTCCGTCGCCGGCATCGACTTCGACGACTTCAGCGAATCCATCCCGGCATACATCACCATCATCGCGATGCCCTTCTGCTACAGCATCTCCGAAGGCATCTCCTTCGGCATCATCTCGTATGTCGTCATCAACCTGCTCACAGGCAAACGGGAAAAGATTTCCCTCCTCATGTACTGCCTGGCCGTCATCTTCGTCATGAAGTACATCTTCTTGTAAGAGATGGAGTTAACAGTTAGCAACTAGTGGCTAGTGATTCGCCAAAAATGCGTAGGGGCGCCACGTGGGGCGCCCGCTCCTGAAAAATGGTTCCAACGCTTTATTATGTCGGAAAAATCGAACATATCCTGAAACGGGCTCGCCACGTGCGAGCCCCTACAGACGAAAAAAGGGCCTGTCGCACGTAATCGTGCACAGGCTCTTTTTTATGTATGCAAAAACATCATAGCTTTATGGTCGTTCTTCGTGGACGGTTTGCTCGGACTCAGAAGCGGCTTTGCCGCAATAGACTCTGGAAATCAGGCGCAGGAGCGACCAAAAGGCTCCCCTGTGAAGGGGAGCTGGCCGCCAACGGCGTGTCTGA
>NZ_APHY01000075.1 GCF_000417505.1 Megasphaera sp. NM10 | reverse complement strand
TCAGATTGTCACCCGTCTTCGGAGCGCTCATGCTTCTTATGGCCGAGATGATTTTCCATCTCACCTTTGAGCATGGACTCAAAAATGGGCCAAAAATCTGCTTCAGGACGTCCTGTACGTCTTCCGCGCTCTTGATGTCGTAGTTGTTGAGGATTTGCTGAGCAATCTGCTCGCCTGGGGTAGTTGGTGGAGTTTTACACTTTGCCATTCTGTTACCGTCCTTATCTTTGTTTACCCCAGTATGGGGCATAAAGTAGATTCATGCAATACCGATTTACACAAACTATTTTACACTCCCCGGAGATTAACAAGCTGACTAGTATTAGAAAAAAGCAAATAAAACAATTAGAAGAGATAAAAGAAAAACAAATTGAAAATGCATTATCTCATTTTTCTTGTCAGGCAGATGTACAGCCACTAAAAGCGATTGCATATTGTAACAGAGAGTCTCTAAGTGAATCGACTGCAGAGAATTATAGCTTTCGTTATATTGATATTGGCTCTGTGGATGAAAAAGAAGGAATTACTCACTATGAAGAAATGGAATTTAAAAATGCTCCATCAAGGGCAAGACGAATTGTACATAAAAATGATATTATTATATCAACCGTTAGAACATATCTTAAGGCAATTACGCGAATAACGGATGATAAGGATGTAATTGTATCTACTGGATTTGCGGTTTTAAGTCCTCATGGTGTGGATAGCAAATATTTGGAGTATTATTTTAAATCCAAACGTTTTTGCGATGAGGTTATTCGTGAATCTATTGGTATCGCGTATCCGGCAATTGACACTTCTAAACTTATGAGAATTAAAATATTAGTTCCAAAGTATGAAGAGCAGTTAGCTATTACAGCTCAAGTGCATAAGAACGAAATTTTAATTAATCAAACAATATCTTTATTAAAGAAAAAAATTAAGCAACTGCAAGAACTAAAATCCACCCTCATCTCCGACGTGGTCACCGGCAAAATTGATGTCCGGAATATCCCTGTTCCTGCTTACGAACACGTGGACGACTTGACGGCTGATGATGGGGAAGGCAATGACGAAGAAACAGGAATCCCTGGAGAGGAGGACTGACGATGGTTTTTACGGATAAAACGGAAAAGGGTTTTGAAACGCTCATAGTGAACTGGCTGGTGGATCAGGATGGCTACCAGCAGGGGACGAATGAAGATTACAATAAAGAATATGCCATCGATGAAACCCGGCTCTTTCGCTTTTTGAATGATACTCAACCCAAAGAGATGGCAAAGCTCGGCGTCAACCAGAGTGACCAGAAGAAGCGGCAGTTTTTGAACCGCCTTTCTGGAGAAATCACCCGGCGCGGTATCATCGACGTCCTGCGCAATGGCATCAAAGCCTATCCGGCCGACCTGATCCTGTTCTATTTCACGCCGACGGAAAACAATGAGCAGGCGAAACGGCTATTTGACAAGAACATTTTCAGTGTTACCCGCCAGCTGCGCTATGCTATCGACGCGTCAAAATTGGCTTTGGACCTCTGTCTGTTCATCAACGGCCTGCCCGTCATTACCATAGAGCTGAAGAACCATTTCACCGGGCAGACGACAGCCGACGCCGTAGAACAGTATAAGAAAGACCGCAATCCCAGGGAACTGCTGTTTTCCTTCAAACGCTGTATCGTACATTTTGCCGTAGATGACCAGACAATCCAGTTCTGCACGAAACTTTGCGGGAAGGCCAGCTGGTTCCTGCCTTTCAACAAAGGATACCGCGATGGGGCCGGGAATCCGCCCAACCCTGAGGGCATCATGACGGACTACTTGTGGAAAGATATCCTGACGAAGACGAAATTGTCTCGTATCATCGAGAACTACGTCCAGGTCGTCGTTGAGGAAAATCCGGAAACCCGGAAGAAATCGGTCAAACAAATCTGGCCGCGCTATCATCAGTTGGACTGTGTAGAAAAACTCCTGGCCGATGTCAGGCAGTACGGTGTGGGTAAACGCTATCTCATCCAGCACAGCGCCGGGTCTGGCAAATCCAATTCCATTGCCTGGCTGGCCCATCAGCTGATCGGACTGGAACGGGATGGACGGCCTATGATTGATTCGGTCATTGTCGTGACGGACCGGCGGATTCTGGACAAGCAAATCCGGGATACGATTAAACAGTTCATGCAGGTAAAGAATACCGTCGTATGGGCCCAGCACTCGGGCGACTTGAAAAAGGCCATCCAGGACGGCAAGCGGATCATTGTGACCACGGTAGAGAAGTTCCCTTATATTTCTCAAGAAATCGGCCAGGAACATATAAACCATACCTTTGCCATCATCATCGACGAAGCCATTCGGGACAGAGCGGGCGGAATGCAGCCAATATGAATCTGGCCCTTTCCGGACTGGCTTCGGACAGTGAACTGGATAATGAAGACAAGATCAACGCCATGGTAGAGGGACGGAAACTGGTAAAAACAGCCAGTTACTTCGCCTTTACGGCTACGCCTAAAAACAAGACGGAAGAGGTGTTTGGCACGCCTTATGAAGAAGACGGCCAAATCAAACACCGGCCCTTCCATGTCTATACCATGAAACAAGCCATTCAGGAAGGCTTCATCCTGGATGTGCTGAAGAATTACGTGACCATCGACAGTTGGTATAAGATTGCCAAAAAGGTGGAAGACGACCCCATGTTTGACAAGAAGCGGGCTCAGAAGAAACTGCGCTCCTTTGTCGAAGGGAATCCCGACGTCATTGCCAAGAAAGCGGCGATGATGGTAGACCATTTCCACGAACAGATCATTGCCAGGAAGAAACTGGGCGGCCAATCTCGCGCCATGGTGGTGACGGCCAGTATTCCCCGTTGCATTGAAACGTACTATGCCATTACCAAGTGTCTGGCCGACCGGCACAGCCCTTATAAGGCTATCATCGCTTTTTCCGGGGAATGCAGCTATCACGGCCAGGAACCGCCCCTGACTTCGGCAGCGATGAATGGTTTTCCGGACGCAAAGATTCCCCAGGAATTCAAGAAGGACCCGTACCGGCTGCTGGTCGTGGCCGACATGTTCCAGACGGGCTTTGACGAACCGCTGCTCCAGACTATGTATGTAGACAAACCCCTTTCGGACATTGCAGCTGTCCAGACCCTGTCCCGGCTGAACCGGGCGGCGCCGGGAAAGGATGAAGTCTATGTACTGGATTTTGCCAACAAGGCGGAAACGATTGAAAAAGCCTTTTCCCGCTTCTACCGGACGACGATTTTGTCCGGCGAAACGGACCCCAATAAGCTTTACGACCTGATTTCCCTGATGGAAGGCTATCAGGTCTATGACCACAGCGATGTAGAGAAAGTAGTGGACTTGTTTCTGAGCGGCGGGGAACGGGACCGGTTGGATCCGCTCCTCGATTCGTGTGTCGTCCTTTATGACCAGCTGGAAACGGAGGACCAGATTCAGTTCAAGAGTGCCGCTAAGGCTTTTGTGCGGACCTATGGTTTCCTGGGGTCTATTCTTCCCTATGGCAATGCAGCGTGGGAAAAATTATCTATTTTCCTGAATCTGCTGATTCCCAAACTGCCGTCGCCTCAGACCGATGACCTGTCAGAGGGTATCTTGGCCGCTGTGGACCTGGACAGCTATCGGAACGAGGCACGGGAAGCAGTAGCCATCAAACTGGAAGACGAAGATGCTGAAATCGCCCCCGTTCCTACCGGTAAGGTTGGCCATATTGTAGAACCGGAAATGGACCCCTTGTCGCACATCATCTCGGAATTCAATGATATGTTCGGGAATATCCAGTGGAACGACGCTGACAACGTACAACGACAGCTCTTGCAGATTCCGGCCATGGTTTCACATGATGAGAAGTACCGCAACGCTATGAAAAACTCTGATGAACAAGAAGCCCGGACCGAGAGCGAACGAGCCCTGCAGCAGGTCATTTTTTCCATCATGGCAGACAATATGGAACTCTTCAAACAGTTCCAGGACAATCCATCCTTCAAGAAATGGCTGACCGACATGGTGTTCAATCTGACCTATAATAAAGAAGGCAAATCCTATGAAGTGCCTGGAAATTGTCAGTATTCCATTCCGGAGCAAAAAGGTGGAATGGTAGCAGAACGTAAGCCCGATGCCGGGGAGAAAAACGGTTGATTCTTTTTGATGCTCACAATGAATTAAGCCCCAGTGAGGTGAGAATCTGATGAGAAATAAGCATCCCAAAGGCTGGATGGTAGCTGCGATGGCTTCTGCCTGATGTTTGGAATTGGCGACAGCCTATTCCTTGCTTTTTCAAAATTAGTGGGGAATAGACCGCGATTGGCTCGGATTCAGATGCGGCTTTGCCGCGACAAACTCAGACTGACAACGACGCTTCGGGAAGCCCTCAGCGCGTAGCGGGCCGCCCGCCGCTGTCATCCCGTCCGGGGAATTGTCTCCAGCATCTGACGGGTCAGAACGCTCTGGGCGGCCCATACGGAATCGCAGTCAGGCGATGGGAATAACGCAGTCACAGGTCACAAAAAAACACGGTCAATCACTATGGTGCCGTTCGGCCAGGGGTTCAAGGGCAACGTGGTGATGCGGCAGGACCCGGCGGGGAACATCAAAACGGACAAAGAAAAATCCGTCGAAAAAATCGACGGAATCGTGGCGTCCATCATGGCACTGGACCGCTGCGTCCGCAATGGGACTGGCAGCGGCAGTGTCTATGATGAACGGGACGTTATTTCATTTTGATTTTTGTCAGCCGGCTGCAACCACCTGGAGTTTCAGGTCGAGGGCCTGCATAAGCTTGACGAGAGTATCGAGCTTTGGCGTTGTCTTCAGTGTTTCGATACGGGCTACCGAGGACTGAGGGATGCCGCATCGCTCTGCAAGGGCGCGCTGGCTGATGCCCAACTCCTGTCTCCGCCGGATGATGGAGGAAACAATGTCGCTTACTTCTTCGATTTCTTCCATATTGCGGCGTTCTTCTTCGCTGACGGCCTTTACATGATTCTTATAGTCTTCCCAGGTTCTCATTGTTCTGCCTCCTTTTGGCGGATGTAATCGTCGCGTTCCGCTTTGGCACGGGCGATTTCCCGGTTCGGTGTTTTCTGTGATTTTTTGCGGAAATGATGGAGCAGTACATACTGGCTCTCGTCATAGTAAAAATAAAAGACTCGGTTGTTTCCTGGACGCAGTTCCCAGATGTCTTCTTCCAGATGTTTGGTGATATTGACCGGCAGATTGGTGCCGTTTTTTGCGAGCAGGTCGATGTAGAAGAGAATCTGGTTGTACTGGATACGGGCATCCTTGCTGCTTTTGCTTTTCACCCGCAGGCTTCCAGAAAATCCCAGACTTCTGATTCGCCGTGCTGGTTCTCATAAAATTCAATCTTGTACATCATGATCTCCTTTATGTTCCTATTTAGACGATAGCATAAATGCTATCAAAAGGCAAGGGAGGCAAAGCAGCATCGATTCATTGCATTTTTTGATTTCATGTCAGGAGGTTTCTATGCATATCCCTTTTCCATTCCATTACAGATAAGTCCTTGGTTTCGTGGTTCTGATATCCGCAAACATGGCACAGCTGGCTGCTTGGATACCACTTGTCTATCTTGATAAGCTGTTTACCTTGCCAAGCAAGCTTGTACTCCAGCATGTTCGTGAACATATTCCAGCCATTGTCAGTTACGGATTTGCCAAAGCTGAACTTGCCATCTTTTTTCTGCTTTGCCATCGCTTTGACGCTAATGTCCTCAATGCCAATGGTATCATAGCGGTCTGCAAGGTAGCGCGTCTTAAAGTGCGTCTAAAAACAGAGAGCTGGCAATTTTTCACAAAAAGGAAAAATGCCAGCTATTGTGTTAGGTATGGGAAAGAAGGCTGCAACAAAATGAGCCCTCAGCGCGTAGCGGGCCGCCCGACGCTGTTGTCCGTTCTGATAACCGGTCCTGTACCTGACGGGTTAGAAAGGCTCTGGGACGGCCCCTACGGAATCGCAGTCAGGCGATGGAAATAAACGCAGTCACAGGTCATAAAAATACACGGCCCATGGCCTTGTGCGTAGGGGCCGCCCTTTAACCTCTCAGACCGCCTTTGGCGGCCAGCTCCCCTATAAAGGGAGCCTTGTGCGGCCCGCTGTGAGATTCGGTCACAGCCCATTCGAGTATAATGGTAGGCTTTTACGAGCCACGAACCACGAACAACGGCCTTTCTCTCGGATTCAGATGCGGCATTGCGCCGCGACAGATTCATGAAATGAACGCAGTTCGCAGGTGGCCGGTCGCAGTTCGCAAAAAAAAAAACGGCCCCCGATTGGGGCATTTTTTACGAGTCGAGGGTTACTCGAGGCGATGTCGTTATTCTGGGTCTGTTGCCGCGCAGCGGCATTTGAGTCCGAGGCGACCGGCGGCCTGCGAACTGCGACCGGCGGGGCCGATAGGCCCCAATCTACATTAACGATTCCTTAAATATTTTGGATTTGGTTCAAAAATGATTAGAAAACGATTAAGTTTTCCAGAACCGTCCTTTTTCTGTTGTATCATGGAGGTATGGATATATCCTACTCGTTCTGTTTCATGCTATAATAAAGAAAGGAATGGTGAATCTGTTGAAAAATCAATTGACTGCCCATGAAATCCGCTATTGTATTTATTCTATTTATCCTAATAGGAGGTGGCAATATGGCAAGAAAATTAAATATGAAAATGAAAGCTTTATTTGCGATGCTGATGTGCGGCCTCTCGACATTTACTGTTTTTCCACAGACTGATTATTCAAAAAATACGCACAATGATGCTGCTTCTATAACTAACGAAAGTTGGGCTAAAACAGGAAAAACGCTATGGACTACTATTGAGGAGGTGGGCAGCCGGATTGAACAAGAAAAATAACCAGTTGAATAATCAACCTGTACCCAAAAGGAACGAAATCAAAAATAAATCTAATAATCGTAATGCGACTGGAGTAGTGCTTCAACATCAATCTGCATATCAGTATCAAGGCCCTATTCCACCGCCTGAAATGATGGAAAAATATAAAAATATTTATGCCGATGCTCCTAAAATAATATTACAAGAGTTTAAAGAGAATTCAGAACATATACGGCAAAAAGAATTACTGGAAGTTCAAGGCACCATAAATCGGGACCGAAGAGGCCAATGGATGGCGTTTGTTATTTGCATGGCTATCTTAGGGGTGGTTTTTTATAGTCTATATTTGGGCAATATTACATTTGCAGGCTTAAGTGGACTCGGGTTTATAGCTCTTATAGCAACGGGTATTTTGAAAAAATAAAGTGTGATAAGAACTCTGTCCAACAGTGCTGTTTTTTATTGCCGAAGAAGCGGATTCGTGACATGACGAAAATGGAACGCTGGTTGGCTTACATCAATCGCGAACTCACCATCCTCGACTATAACTCGGATCATCGCGATGCCTTTGAAGAAGGCAAAGCTGAGGGGCGTAAAGAGGGAGAGGCCAAAGGTCGTAAAGAAGGCGAAGAGAGACTTGGTATGTTGATGAGCCTTTTATCACAGTTTTGCCAGAAGACTCCTTCCTCTTAGGTAGGGGATGAATGGCGATGGATTTCGCAGGTTCGATGCCTGCGAAATTCACCCTATGTATTTTCCATCTTAGCCTTTTCACTACGTCTACGGTATAATGGTAGATAACAGAGGAGGTGGATTCCAGATGTACTTGACGCAATCGAATGTCATCCGTGGCTTGTCGAAACAAGAGTATACGATGCTCCGGGAAATGTGCCAATACAGCAATAACCTGTACAATGTAGCGGTCTATACGATTCGGCAGCATTACTTCGATACCCAGCAATTCTTGCGGTACGAAGAAAATTACCCCATCTGCAAGGAAAATGAAAACTATGMCT
>NZ_APHY01000074.1 GCF_000417505.1 Megasphaera sp. NM10 | reverse complement strand
TCAGGTATACCAGCCGGATACACCTYATACAGGAACGTTCAGCGGGAAACGAGTCCAGCGCGGCCTGTACCGCTTCGCCAACGGCAGGACGGCCAATGCCGACATCAACGGCGCCGCCAATATACTCCGTAAAAGTAAGCAGAACTTCGATTTCGAAGGACTGTGTAAGGGGCTTTTGGACAGCCCTTTGAGAATAAGGCTATCCTGATTTCAGGAGGAAACTTAAACAGCAACCTTCTCAAGAATCTCCCGCTTCTATAAGCGGGAGAGGTTCAAAATATCTATAATTAAGGATGGATTCCTATGCAACATGATAAGAATAAACTAGCCATCAGCGCTGCCAAATTGTATTACCAGTCGGGCTTCAGCCAGGCCGAGATTGCCAAAGAGCTGCAGCTGTCCCGTCCGTCGGTATCGCGGCTTTTACAGTACGCCAAGGACATGGGCTTCGTGCGCATCGAAATCTTCGACCCCATCGAAGACCAGGGCCAGCTGGCCCAAAAAGTCGCCGCCGCATACGGCCTGCGCGATGTCTGCATCGCCAACGCCCCTATCGAAGACGAAGAAGAGGTCAAGAAATATATAGGCCAGCGCGGCGCTGCCTATATCAATGAAATCATCCAGGACGGGGACATCATCGGCGTCGGCTGGGGCACGACCCTGCATAGCCTGTCCCACCAGCTCATCCCCCATCCCCTGAAGCGCCCAGATTGTCCAGCTCGAAGGGGGCATCACCTTGTCGACGAGCGAAACCTTTGCCAATGAAATATTGGAAAAATTCGCCAAGAACTATGAAACTATCGCCCAGTACCTGCCGCTGCCGGTCCTCTTCGACTCGAAAGAGGTCAAGGAAATGGTCTACCGCGACCGCCACATCAAGCGCGTCCTGGAACTGGGCCGCAACGCCAACATCGCCATATTCAGCGTCGGCACCGTCCGCGACAATGCCTTGTTCTTCCGTCTGGGCTATGCCGACGCCCAGGAAAAGGCCTACCTCAAGAGCCACGCCGTCGGCGATATCTGCTCCCGCTTCTTCGATAAAGACGGAAATATCTCCAGCCAGGAGCTGAACGACCGCACCGTCGGTATCGCCCTCGATGACCTGCGCAACAAAGAATACAGCATCCTCCTGTCCGGCGGCGAAGGCAAAATCGCCAGCATCCGGGCGGCCCTAAAAGGAGGCTACGCCAACGTCCTCATCACCGACCAGTTCACAGCCAAACGATTACTGGAGAAGGTGTAAAAAAAGGTCCTGTCACATAGTGACAGGACCTTTTTAAGTTTTAAGTTTGTAGTTTTTAGTTTGCAGAAATATGGCTAAAAATTTAAAGTCAACTTCTACAAACTACAAACTCCGTACTACAAACTATAAAGAGAACGGGGCCTCGCATGATGGCAGACCCCTTCATGTGCCCGCCCTTCACTCCCAGGCGCTATCGGGCAGGGCGGTGATGCTGGCCCAGGCGTTATTGATGGCAGCAGCCATCATTTTTTTGCCCGGCGGGTCGAGATGGAGTCCGTCCAGGGCCAGTTCGGTCTTGAGTTCGCCGCGGCTGTCGGCCATGCCCGGCGTGATGTCGATATGGACCTGCGTGTCGATGTAGTCGTTGACTTCGGCAATGGCGCCGCGCCAGTCATCGGCCGTATCCTGGTCGAAGGCAGCCTTGATGTTCTCCGGATTGAGCGGCGGAATGGTCAGGAAAACGGGCTTGATGCCATGGCTCAGGCATTTTTCCTTCAACGTCTGTAAGTCACTGATGACTTCACCGGCCGGCACGCCGGCGCGGAGGCTGTTGGAGCCGATGAGGATAATGACATACGACGGCTTGAAGGGCAGGACGTCGCGGTCGAAGCGTTCGACGCCCATGGCGCTCGTATCGCCGCTCTGGGCCAGGTTGATCGTCGGGAACATGAGATACGAAGCGTAACTGAAGTCCCAATCCGTCGGCGAATAGGAAATACTGCCGCCACCGTGGCTGATACTGTCGCCAAAGATAGCGACGACGCCCTGTTCCGCTGCCGGGTCCAGCTCAAAGGGCAGGGCATCGGAATAACCGCCGATAGGATTGCCTGCCCCATCCAGAGCCAGGACGCGCCAGTAAAAGGGCTTATCGCCCATGCGGGCCTTCTGGTCGTACTGCTGGGCATATTGCGGCGTGTAACTGTCGATGCGATGAATCGACGGCGCCGTACCATTCGGATCTTCCGGCAAATCGTTGAGGATTTCTACTTCATACTTTGCTGCCCCCGGTACGGCTATCCAGTCGTAGACCGGATAGAGCAGGGTCTGTCCCGGTCCCTGGTTGAAAAAGGACAAGGGCGTCGGCTTTTCCGTAAAAGGCTGGAAAATATCGACATGCGCTTCTTCGATATCCGAAAATTCACTGACCGGACGGCCCTTCAAATCGAGGCCGCGGACGCGCCAGTAAAAGACCTGTCCCAGGAAGGTATCGGGCAAATCCAGTTCCAGTCCCGTCGTATAAGCCTTCTGGTCATCCATGAAAGGCTCGTAAGACGTACTGACCTTTCCGTCATCGCCTTTTTCTTCCTCTTTCTTCAAGATCTGCACGTCATACATGACAGCCCCGTCGACACGGCTCCAGCGCAGGGTGGGATGGCCATCAGCCGGATCCGTCGCCGGATAATGGAGAGTGACATGCGGTTTTTCCCGCAAAGCCGGCATGTCATCACTATCGGCCTTTACATGCTGCCGCGCTTCTTCCAGGGCCACGTCGACACCGTGGGAGTCCGTCGACTGACGGGCGCCGGCAAAGATGCCGACCCCCAGGGTCAGGGCCATGAGAGCCGTGATAAAAGCTAATTGTTTACGCATTCTTCTCCTTCTTATCTTTCTTATAACCGTACTTCTGGGTCCAGGCTTTATTCTGCTTCTGGATTTCCTTCTTGCTCAACATGGCCGGCTTGGCTTCCAGGGCCGACTGGATATTCTTGACGATAGCCGGCTGATCATCACCGTCAGCACAGGTCATGATGCGCAAGTCGTTGACATAGACATCGTTACCGCGGGACGCTACGTTCCACGACGGCTGCTTCTTGTTCATCGCTTCCGTAACGACCTTGTCGTCTTTCGTCGCTTCGCCGTAGACGTCATGCGTAGCCCGGGCCAGATTGCCCGCTACCAGGAAAGCCCGGCGCCGCGACGAATACGTCCCGGCTGCAGCCGGTGTGACGACGGGTTTGGCATTGACATAGACCGTGTTGCCGCCGACCTGGACGCGGTTGCCCGACCACAAGGTCATGCGGCCGGCCAGCTTTTCAATACGGCTCGACATCTGAGGATGATTATTCGGACTGATGACGCGCTTGAAGCCTTCCTGCCACAGTTCGCCGTACTGTTCGTAAACGTACTGCATGGACGAAGCCGCGCCGCCGACATTGTAGGCCGTGTTCTTGAAGACATTGAAGCCCGTCGCATCGGCCTGTTTTTCCTGGTCCATAGTGACGAATTCATTGTCGATGTAATTGACGGCCACACTGCCCAGGAGAATGTCGAGGACGTCGGCATTACCGCCAAGGGAAACGTCGATGAGCGTCGAAATACCGATACTCTTGAGGACGCCGTTGATGGCATGGCGTTTTTCGCCGTGCTGCATTTCATGGCACATGGTAAAGGCCAGTTCATCGTCGTTGAGGGCATCGAGCATCCCCTTATTGACGGAAATGACGCCGCCAATCGTTTCAAAGGCGTTCAACTCTTTCGACGGGTTGGCATAGACATCGTAATTGCGCTTGATGAGGCCCGTCGCTACGAGGTTGCGCTGGATATTTTCCAGACGGTCGCTGTAGGCTTCATTATCGACGACACCAGTCTTGGCCTGCGTATTGGCCAACATCTGCTTCTGATTGTTGTTGTCCATCTGGAGCAGCTGCTGTTTGGCCAGAGCCATAGTCGCTGCCCCATAGAGCAGGATCTGCGCCGTCGACGCAGCCGAAGCGATGGCGACAGGCGCCACGCAGAGAGACAGGCTGGCAACGAGAGTCGTCAGCCATTTTTTCCATAATTTCATCCCTATCATCCTCCCTCATCCGTTAGCGAAAGCTGTTCCCGGCAGAGCTTCTCCTTCTTCTTTTTCGTCCACTGCTTGATTTGCCATTCCCAATGCATGGCCTCGTGTTTTGTAGGAAAACCCTGGCACCAGGCCAGGGTTACAGGGCGACGGGAACGGGTATACTTAGCCCCTCTGCCGTCATTATGCGCTGCGACCCGCCGGGGCACATCCAGCGTCCAGCCCGTATATAAAGACTGGTCGGCGCAGCGCACCATATACGTATAATATAACATGAAGCCCTTAGGCTTCTTCCGTGACGATTTTCACCGTATTCAGGACAACATCTTCCAGCGGTTTATCGGCAAAATCGGTCTTGACTCTGCTGATGCCTTCGACGACGTCATAATCCTTGACGACCTTGCCGAAAATAGAATGATGGTTCTGGAGCCACGGCGTCGGGACGACCGTCACGAAGAACTGGGAACTGCCCGTATTAGGGCCGGCATTGGCCATAGCCAGGACACCGGGTTCGCTGAAATCGAGGCCCGGACCGAATTCATCAGGAATCGTCTGTTTCGAGCCGCCGCATCCCGTACCCGTCGGGTCGCCGCCTTGGATCATGAAATCGGCAATGATGCGATGGAAAATCGTGCCATCATAAAAACCGGATTTTGCCAAATTCACAAAATTTTCGACCGTAATCGGTGCCTTGTCTGCAAAAAGTTCTACCGTAAAATCGCCGCGGTTCGTCTGGAACACAGCGTATGTTTTATTGTCTGCCATAGTAACAGCCTCCTGTGTATATAATAAGGTATTGTATACGTTTATATTACCGTAGAATAGGCAATTCCGCAAGTAGTTAGGGCGCTAAAGCGCCCGCAGGCCGCCTCGGACTCAGATGCCGCTACGCGGCAACAGACTCAGAATAACGACATCGCCTCGAGTAACCCTCGGCTCGTAAAAATCGCCCCAATCGGGGCCTTTTCGTAGGGGCCGTCCCGACGGGCGGCCCGCCGCGAAATTCCACCACAGCTCACTCTGGCATGATGGCAGGTTTTTTGAACCTCTCCCGCTTATAGACGCGGGAGATTCTTGAGAAGGTTGCTGTTTAAGTTTTCTCCTGAAATCAGGATAGCCTTATTCTCAAAGGGCTGTCCAAAATCCCCTTACACAGTTCCTCGAAATCGAAGTTCTGCTTACTTTTGCGGAGTATATTAGCGGCACCGTTGATGTCGGCATTGGCCGTCCTGCCGTTAGCGAAACGGTACAGGCCGCGCCGGATTCGTTTCCCGCTGAACGTCCTGTATAGGGGGCATCCAGCTGGTATACGGGAATATCATCCAAATCCAGGCAACTGGCCTGAGAGGTATAGGATTCTTCCTGTTCCAGATAGGTTATCCCATAGCGTTCACACAGGTGTTTCAAGGTACTACGAAGATAGCTCAAATTGATTTGAGCGAAATGCTGATTCGTCACTTTGCCCAGCTTTAGTCCTCGTTTGAAATCGCGATTATAGCCACAGACGATAGTCCCTATCTGATGACTGATGCAAAAATCGAGGATATAGCGGGCTGTCTTGCGAAGGATGTCCTGCATCCGGAAATTGCGTTTCTTCGCTAACTGACAGAGCTGGTTCGTCGTCTTCCGGCCCTGCTTGGCGGCAATGCTTTGGAGTCTGGCTTTGCGTTTGTTCCAAT
>NZ_APHY01000073.1 GCF_000417505.1 Megasphaera sp. NM10 | reverse complement strand
GGTCTGCTGGACAGCTTCGATCATCGCGTCGTCTTCGCATCCGTGGAGCTGGACGATCTGGATGGTCCCGGCCGTCACCAGCTGCCCTATGTGTTTCAGACTGTCATCGACGAAGACGCCGACGGCCGGGATAGACGGGTCCAGGGCCTTGCGCAGGGCTGCGGCCTGGTCGTCGCTGACGCGGCGCTTCTTGCCGGCAAAGACGAAACCGGCATAATCGGGCCGGAGTTCATTGGCCCAGGCAATATCACAGGGCCGCTTGAGGCCGCAGAACTTGACCTTAACCACGATAGCCTCCGGCCAGCTCGTCGAGCATGGCTTTCTTATCGGGACTGCGCATGAAGGTTTCGCCGATGAGGACGGCGTCGACGCCGTGGTCGCGCAGGACCTTCGTGTGGTCTGCCGTCTTGATGCCGCTTTCGGCGACGAAGAGGATGTCCTTCGGTACCAGCGGCCGCAGGCGGCAGCTCGTATCGAGGGATACCGTGAAGTCCTTGAGGTTGCGGTTATTGACACCGATGATGCGGGCACCGATGGCGATGGCCCGGCGCACTTCGTCTTCATCGTGGGCTTCGACCAGGGCCGACAGGCCCAGAGAATCGGCCAGCTGGAAGAAGGTCCGCAGCCGGTCGTCGTCTAGGACGGCGCAGATGAGGAGCACAGCCGACGCGCCCAAGGCCCGGGCTTCGTAAATCTGGTATTCGTCGATGATGAAATCCTTGCGCAGGACCGGCGTATCGACGGCAGCGGCGATTTCCTGCAAATACTGCGGGCTGCCCAGGAAGTAATCCCGTTCAGTCAGGACGGAAATGGCTGCGGCGCCGGCCTGTTCATATTCTTTGGCAATGGCGACGTAAGGGAAATCGGGAGCGATGAGGCCCTTCGACGGCGAGGCCTTCTTGACTTCACAGATGAAAGACAAGCCCGGCTTCTTCAGGTTCCTTTCAAAGGGGAATCCTTCTTTCTTCGGAGCTGCCAGGGCCCGCTGCTTCATGACTTCCGGCGGGGCCTGCTGTTTATCCGTGACCAGCCGCTTGGCAACGGCTGCCGTAAGATCATCTAATATCATAGGGCACCTTCTCACTCGTCGCTGACGGCAATGCATTTTTCCAGGGCTGCCGTCGCCTTGCCGCTGTCGATGAGGCTGGCTGCGAGCTGGATGCCGTCGGCGATGGAATCGGCTTTGCCGGCGACAAAGAAGGCTGCACCGCTGTTCATGAGGACGGCATTGCGTTTCGTCCCCTGGATTTTCCCGGACAGGACATCACGGGTAATCTGGGCGTTGACTTCCGGCGTCCCGCCGACGAGGTCTTCTTTCGTCCCCGGCGTGAGGCCGAAGTCTTCCGGTTTGATGGCCGATGTCCGGTAATAACCGTCGCGGAGTTCACAGATCGTCGTCGGGCCGTTCGGCGAGATTTCGTCGAGTTTTTCCTGACCGTAAGCGACGAGGCCCCGTTTGACGCCGAGGGAGGCCAGGACCTTGGCCAGCGGTTCGACGAGATAGCCGTCATAGACGCCGAGGAGGAACATTTCCGGCTTGGCCGGGTTGGTCAGAGGGCCGAGGATGTTGAAGACCGTCCGGAAGCCCAGTTCCTTGCGGATAGGGCCGACGTATTTCATAGCAGCGTGGTATTTCTGGGCAAAGAGGAAGCAGAAATTCGTTTCTTCGAGCATCTTCAAGGCCAGCTGCGGGTCCTGCTGGATGTTGATGCCCAGCGCCTCCAGGCAGTCCGCCGTACCGCACAGGGATGAAGCGGCCCGGTTGCCGTGTTTGGCGACCTTGACGCCGCCTGCGGCCAGGACCATGGCCGACGTCGTGGAAATATTGAAAGAATGGGCGCCGTCACCGCCGGTGCCGACGATTTCCAGGACTTCCATGCCCGGATGGGGAACGGGCGTCGCCAGGGAGCGCATGGCTTCGGCACAGCCGGAAATTTCATCGATCGTTTCGGCTTTGGTGCTCTTCGTCGAAAGGGCAGCCAGGAAAGCGGCGTTCTGAGTCGGCGTCGTTTCGCCTTTCATGATTTCCATCATGACCTGATGGGCTTCGTCGTAAGTCAAATCGCCTTTATTGACAATCTTGATAATCGCTTCTTTAATCATCGTAAGTACCTCCATTCAAAGAGTCATCTATATTACTTATAATGTAAGGAAATTTTCTACCATCATCGGCCCCTGGGGCGTCAAAATCGATTCGGGATGGAACTGCAGGCCGTAGACGGGATACTGCTTGTGACCGACGGCCATGATTTCGCCGTCTTCCGTATGGGCCAGGACTTCCAATTCTTCGGGCAGCGTATCCGGGTCGAGGGCCAGGGAATGATAACGGCCGACGTCGACCTGTTCCGGCAGCCCTTTAAACAACGGGCTGTCCGTTTTCAGCGTCGCTACGGACTGTTTGCCGTGCATGAGCTGCTTGGCATAGGTAATGGTTCCGCCGTAGACTTCGCAGATGGCCTGATGGCCTAAGCAGACGCCCAGGATGGGGACCTTGCCGGCGAAGTAGCTGATGGCTTCTTCGCAGACACCGGCATCGGCGGGACGGCCCGGACCGGGTGAAATGATGAGGTGATCCGGATGCATGGCTTCAATATCCTGGACGGTCTTTTCATCGTTGCGGATGACCGTGATATCCGGGTCGAACTGACCGAGGAGCTGGTAGAGATTATAAGAAAAACTGTCGTAATTATCAATGAGAACTATCATTTGTCGATTCCTCCATTAGCCTGCTGTAATGCAATGACGACGGCTTTGGCCTTGTTCAGACATTCCTGATGTTCCTGTTCGGGGATGCTGTCGGCGACGATGCCCGCACCGGAGCAGGCATAGACGTGATTGCCTTTCTTGTAAGCCAGGCGGATGCCGATGCAGCAGTCCATATTGCCGGTAAAGTCGATGTAGCCGATGGCGCTGCCGTAGACGCCGCGTTTGTGGCCTTCTAGTTCGTCGATGATTTCACAGGCCCGGATCTTCGGCGCCCCCGACAGGGTGCCCGCCGGCAGGACCGAAGCAATGGCATCGACAGCCGTCTTGTCCTTGCGTATCGTACTGTGGACAGTCGAGCCGATGTGCATGATGTGGGAGAAGCGCAGGACGTCGAGATAGCGTTCGACGTGGACGCTGCCGAATTCGCTGATGCGGCCCAGGTCATTGCGGCCCAGGTCGACGAGCATGTTGTGTTCGGCCAGTTCCTTGGTATTGTGCAGGAGTTCGTCTTCCAAGGCCTGGTCTTCTTCCGGCGTCTTGCCCCGCGGCCGCGAGCCGGCCAGAGGGAAGGTGAAGAGGTCGCCATTTTCCAGGCGGGTCAGCGTTTCCGGCGAAGAACCGGCCAGTTCGATATCGTCACCAGAGAAGAAGAACATGTACGGCGACGGATTGATGGTCCGCAGGACGCGGTACGTATCGAGGAGGCTCCCTTCGGCTTCGGCGCTCAGGCGGTTGGCCAGGACGACCTGGAAAATATCGCCTTCACGGATGTAGTTCTTGCCCTTTTCGACCATCTGGCAATATTCTTCTTCATTGAACAAGGGTTTGAAATCGCTCTTGAGCTGCAGCGGTACGTCCGGTGCCTTCTTGCCTTCGCAGATGAGGCTTTCCATGCGCTTCATTTCCAGGAGGGCCCGGTTGTAATTTTCTTCGACCGAGTCGAGGCGGACATTGACGATGAGGTAAATCTGCTGTTTCAGGTTATCGAAGACGATGACCTTGTCGAACAACATGAGGTCGAAATCGTTGAAGCCATCATCATCGACGGCATTGAGCTTCAGCGACGGTTCGGCGTATTTGATGAAATCATAGGCAAAGTAGCCGACCAGGCCGCCCGTAAAGGGAGGCAGGTCCGAAAGGCGCGGCGCCTTATTATCTGCCAGGATCTGGGAAATGAGCTGTTCCGGATGGTCCGTATGGATCTGGACTTCGGCGCCGGTCTTGATGTGGACCGTGCTGTCCTTGCAGTACAGGCCCATCTGCGGGTCATAGCCGATGAAAGTGTAGCGGCCCCAGCGCTGGGAGTCTTCCATGCTTTCCAGCAAATAGCAATGAGAGCTGATGTTCTTGACGATGCGCAATACTTCGATGGGCGTGCGGACGTCGGCATATATGCTGCGGCAGATGGGCACGACCTTATATTCACCTTGATATGCTTTTACCTGTTCCAGACTGAGCGTTTCCATATGAGCCTCCTAAAAAAAGAATCCGTCCATGACAATGTTACTTGTCAAGGACGGATTAAGTTCCGCGGTGCCACCTTGTTTCAGGGATCGAGCCCTACTCTCGACGGAATACCAACATATTCCCGGCAACTGACGTATGCCAACACGTCGCAGAATACTCAGCCTTACGGCCTTTGACTGCGCCCTCAGCGGTCCATTTAACGAGCTGCGTCGGCCGGCTCTCAGCACCCCGGCTCTCTGTACGTGCACGTCATCGTTTTTACTTCCGCCTCAAAGGTTTCATGGACGATGTTCATTTGATGGTTGTATGATACACCGCATTTTTTAACCTGTCAAGGAGATTTTTGTCCATATTCTAAAGACAATCGTTTTACTGGCAAAAAAGAGGCTGTCGCATGAAGACAGCCTCTTTTTGAGTTTTAAGTTTGTAGTTTTTAGTTTTCAGCAAATGGTAAAAAATTTAAAACCTTCTTCTACAAACTACACACTCTGTACTACAAACTTTACGAACGAATGAGTCACTCCTGATGACAGAGTCCTTTACGCACGCCCTACATCATAGCGATGACCGGCGAGATGATGAGCAGGATGCCGGCGAAGACGATGAGGACCAGGGAGATGCCTTTGTATTTATGCAGGGCATCGACTTTGTAAACCAGGTATGCTGGGATGAGGCAGGCGATGATACCGAAGATCGGGCCGAGCAGGGTCAAAAGCTTGAGGACCGGTGCATTGAGGACGATGGCGCCCCAGGCGACGGCGACGGCGAAGATGAGGATGCCGTGACGGACGACGGTCTTGCTGATTTTTTCTTCCGGAATGAAGCGGCGCAGGATGTTCATAGCAACCCCCTGGCAGGCTTCACGGAAGCCGAGGAAGACGCTGAAGAAAGCCGTCATGACAGCGAAGATGTTGAGGATAAGGCTGAAGATCTTGACGGCGCTGCCATCAAACCCTCTGGCAACGATGGCCAGGGCCGAAATGTTCTGGGAGTAAGCGAGGACGGCCTGGTCATGACCGAGGGCCAGGTTGAAGGACATAGCGTACGAGAAAATCGTGATGAACAAGACGGAGAAAGCGATTTTCATAGCCCGCATGGCTTTATAACGGGCGACGTGGATGGACTTGTTGTGAGAGCGGTAGGAAATGACCATCGGGCTGATGCTGGGGATGAAGAGGATCGATGTCAGCGTGACCGGCAGCATGGCGATGGTATTCTTGACGAGGTAGCCCAGGTCCGGGAAGACGCCGATGTTGGCCAGGTTCCAATGCTGGATCATGATGCCGCCCAAGCAGATGACGACTAACAATTTCGTCAGGACCATGAGCGTCGATACGCGGAACAGGAGCTGTTCACCCCGGGAGGCGATGAGGACCATGACGCAGATGATGGCCAATCCGTAGAAGGGGCTATCCGACAGGAGCGTGTCCGTTACGCCGAAGGAAAACAGGAAGGACGCGCTGTCGTTGGTCAGGGCTGTCGAATACATGAAGACGCAGATGAGGATGCTCAGGAAGTAGAGGATCCCCAGGAGGAAGCCCCAGTTCTTACCGAGGTAACCGCTGATGACGCTGGGATAATCTTCGCACCGCGGCGAATCTGCCAGGGTATTGATGAATAAGCACTGTAAGAGATAGATAGCCGGATAGGCGATGATAGCTGAGAATAAATAAACCCATACGCCAACCAGGCCTACCTGAACGGGCAAAAAGACGATACCGGCGCCGATGGCCATGCCGATACTCATAATAATCCAGCCCCAGTCCGTACTGTCGAACTTGACGGCTTCTTTCCATTGTGCATCTGTCATGCCCGCCTGCCGGGCCAATGCTGCTGTTGAGTTCATATGAATTACCTCCTATGATGGATACATTTGAAAATAAAGTGTCTCTCTTAACATTACATGTTTGTCGATGTCATCGGCTCCCCTTTCTCAATTTCTGTTCATATACATTTTATCTATATCAGTTATGGTCTATTTTCCAAAAACCGTAAAATTTAATGTATATGTCGGCGTTTCACCTTTTACTAAAACGTTCTATTTCTTACTTAAAGTATAACATGGAAGGTATATGCTGTAAAATATTCATTGCGCAATTTACTTTTATAGGAAATTCCTATATCAACGACTTATTTCCTTTAAATTTTCTTCATCATTTGCTAGGTTTTTCATATATTGAGAATGACTTGTTCTCACGATTCCAGCATTTCTATGAAGAAATGTCCTTTCCAAAAAGTCAAATTTCGATATATTTTCTTTATAATTTGTAAGTCATGGCTAGACATCTCTTTTTAGCTTTTCGTTTTTATTTATTCTTTATTTTCATTTTAAATATTCCTTTATTGTATCAAAAACTCATAACTTTCCTCTATTTTTTTATTTTGATACAATAAAAGTACGATATGCGATTCTATAGGTACGGTTGATATTCGAGGTGTTTAATTATGACTTTACAGCAACTTAGTTATATCTTAGAGTTATCTAATCACAATTCAATTTCGGCTGCCGCACAGGCTGTGAACATCTCCCAGCCCAGCCTGAGCACGGCCATACGGGACCTGGAAAAAGAGTTCTCCCTGACCCTGGTCGAGCGCAACCGCCATGGCATCATGTTCACACCGGCAGGGCTGGAATTCCTGCACTATGCCGGTCACATCCTCTCCCATGCAGCGGCCATGCACGACCATTTCCAGGCAGAAAAAAGACAGGACCTGCCCCAGATCCTGTCCATCTCTTCCCAGCACTATCCCTTTGCCGATGAAGCCTTCATCCATGCCCTGCAACACGTCCAGCCGGGCAAGTCCTGCGTATTCACCCTGCGCGAAGGGCGGACGTCGCAGGTCATCCACGACGTCGTCACCCGCGAGAGCCATCTGGGCATCCTCTTCTTGTCCCATATGAACGAGCGCTTCCTGCAGGACTTATTCCACAAAAACAAGCTGGAATTCACGTCTCTTTGCGCCTTTACGCCCTGTCTTTACGTCCGCAGCGGCCATCCCCTGGCAGCGTGTCAGCACGTCGTTCCCAGTCAATTTGCGGAATATCCCTGTGTCCGCTTTGAACAGGGCCATGACAAGTCCCAGTTCTCGGAAGAACTGCTCCTGCCCAATCCGGCCAGCCGCCAGTGCATCTACGTCACCGACCGTTCCACCCTGTTCAGCGTCATACGGTCTACCGATGCCTACACCATCGGCACGGGCCATGTAGCCCCGTCGATCATCGGCCGCCATATCCAGGCCATTCCCATCGAAAATCCCCTGGATACGATGACCGTAGGCTGGATCAAGATTGCCGGAGAACCCCTGCCCGAAGAAGCCCGCCACTACATCACCATCCTGGCCGGCCTCTTAGAAGGACGGGAGCATGGCTAGTGGCTCGTAGTTCGTGGCTTGTAGTGGCTGTCTCACGAAGGGGCTCATAATCCGTAGGGGCTCGCACGTGGCGAGCCCGTCCCAGGATACATGTGATTTTCTGACCAGTCTGCTAGGAGAATCTTCCAGATTCCTAACGGGTCGCCCACGCGGCGACCCCTACAGTGCAAAAAAACCGCCCCATTAAGCGTGTTCTTGCTTAATGGGGCGGCTCCTTTTTTCACTTACAACGAACTTATTTATTTGTCATCATAGGCTTTTGTCATGCGGACATAGCCTTCGTAGCGGTCCTTAGCATCTTCTTCGGTCTTTTCAAAGAGTGCTTCTGCCGTATCCGGGAAGGTGCGCTGCAAGGACGAGAAACGTGTTTCACCCATGAGGAAGTCGCGGAAGTTGGCTGTTGGCGGTTTTGAATCGAGGATGAAGGGGTTCTTGCCCTGTTTCTTCAATTCCGGATTATAGCGCCACAGATGCCAGTAGCCGGCTTCGACTGCCCGTTTTTCTTCGAGCTGGCTCTGACCCTGGCCGACTTTCAGGCCGTGGTTGATGCACGGTGCATAACCGATGATCAGGGACGGGCCGTTGTAGGCTTCGGCTTCTTTGAGAGCCTTCATGAACTGGTTCTTATCGGCGCCCATAGCGACCTGAGCGACGTAGATGTAGCCGTACTGTGCTTCCATCATGCCCAAGTCCTTCTTGCGCGTCTTCTTACCGGAAGCTGCGAACTGGGCAACAGCTGCCGTCGGCGTAGCTTTGGAAGCCTGGCCGCCTGTATTGGAGTAAACTTCCGTATCGAAGACCAGGACGTTGACGTCTTCGCCCTGAGCCAAGACGTGGTCCAAGCCACCATAACCGATATCGTAAGCCCAGCCGTCGCCGCCGAAGATCCACTGGCTGCGTTTGACCAGGAACTGTTTCATATCATAGACCTGTTCCAGTGCCGGTTTGCCGTCTTTTTCAGCTTCCAGGAGGGCAATGACCTTATCCGAACGTTCGCGGGTGCCTTCGCTTTCAGCCTTGTGTTCTTTCCATTCCGTAAAGGCTGCCTGCAGTTCCGGGCTGGCGACGTCCATAGCGGCATCGATGTACTGTTCCAGCAGTTTCCGTTCCGTCTTTTCAGCCAGCATCATACCGAAACCGTATTCTGCGTTGTCTTCAAAGAGGGATGTCGACCAAGCCGGGCCGTGACCCTGAGCGTTCTTGGTATAGCCACAGTCCGGTGCACTGCCACCCCAGACGCTGGAGCAGCCGTGAGCGTTGGCAATCATCATGCGGTCGCCGAAGAGCTGGGTGACGACTTTACAATACGGCGTTTCAGCACAGCCTGCGCAGGCGCCGGTGAATTCGAGGAGCGGCTGTTCGAACTGGCTGCCGATGACGGTATTCTTATCCATCGGGTTGGCTTTGACCGGCAGGCCGATGACGTAATCCCAAAGAGCCGCTTTATATTCTTCGCCGTCGAAAGGTTTCATGGTCAATGCCTGTTTCGGGCAGACATGGGTACAGCTGCCGCAGCCCAGGCAATCCATGACGGATACGACGATATTGTACTTGTAGCCCGGAGCCACTTTGATTTCCTTGTCCTGGTAGCCTTTCGGAGCCTTAGCGGCTTCATCAGGCGTCATCAGGAACGGACGGATAGCAGCATGGGGGCAGACGAAGGAACACTGGTTACAGCCGATACATTTTTCAGCATCCCAGCTCGGTACGAACATGGCGACGCCGCGTTTTTCTTCGGCGCAGGTCCCCGTCGGCCAACGGCCGTCTTCGATGCCATCATAAGCGCTGACCGGCAGGTCGTCGCCTTCAAGGGCATTGACAGGAATGGAGAATTCGCGGAAGAATTTCGTATGTTTCGACATGTCGACCGGTTCATCGACAGCATCAGCCCAGGCGGCCGGTACATCGACCTTGACGATAGCAGACAGGCCCTGGTCGATAGCTTCATTGTTCATGTCGACGATATTCTGGCCTTTCTTGCCATACGATGCGACGACGGATTCTTTCAGTTTCGCAATAGCCAGGTCCAGAGGAATGACATCGGCCAGTTTGAAGAAGGCCGACTGCATGATCATGTTGATGCGGCCGCCGAGACCGATTTTCTGAGCAATGCCGACAGCGTCGATGATGTAGAATTTGACGTCGTTGCGGGCAATAGCGCGTTTTAATTTAGCCGGCAGTTTTTCATCCAGTTCTTCCGGTTTCCAAACCGTATTGAGCAGGAACGTACCGCCTTTCTTGATGCCCCGCAGGAGGTCGAAGCCATGGACATAGGACTGGCGGTGGCAGGCGATGAAGTCGGCATTATTGATGAGATACGGCATCTTGATCGGCGTATCGCCAAAGCGCAGATGCGATACGGTGACGCCGCCGGATTTCTTGGAGTCATAAGCAAAATAAGCCTGAGCATACATATCGGTGTTATCGCCGATGATCTTGATGGCACTCTTATTGGCGCCGACTGTACCGTCGGAACCGAAGCCCCAGAATTTGCAGGCTTTCAGGCCTTTGCCACCTGTCGTGATGCCTTTGACGCGCGGCAGAGATTTATAGGTAACATCGTCGACGATGCTCAAAGTGAAGTCGTTCTTCGGTTCGAAGGCCTTGAGGTTTTCAAAGGCAGCGACGACGTCGCCCGGCAAGAATTCTTTCGATGCGATACCATAGCGGCCGTGGTAGACTTTCGGCGCATTGTCTGCTACGGCAAAGGTAGCAGCTACGCTGTGATAGAGCGGTTCGCCGTTGGCGCCGGTTTCCTTGGTGCGGTCCAGGACAGCGATCTTCTTGACCGTATTCGGCAGAGCGGCCAGGAAATGCTTTTCCGACCAGGGCCGGAACATGTGGACGTTGATACAGCCGACCTTTTCGCCTTTATCGACGAGCATCTTGACCGTTTCTTCAATGGTCTGGGCACCGGAACCCATGGCAACGAGGACGAATTCAGCATCAGGAGCGCCGGTATAGTTGAACAGGTGGTATTCACGGCCCGTGATTTCACTGATTTTCTGCATGTAACCTTCAGCGACATCGGGAACGCGGTCGTAGAATTTATTGAGGGCTTCGCGGTGCTGCATAAACGTTTCAGCCGGTTCGCAGAAAGAAATGGCTTCCGGATTATCCGGATTCATGCCGCGTTTGCGGAAGGCCCGGACGGCATCCATATCGAGGAGAGGCCGGAGTTTTTCATACGGCAGGACTTCGATTTTCTGGATTTCGTGGGACGTGCGGAAGCCATCGAAGAAGTTGATGATCGGGATGCGGCAGGAAATAGCCGTGGCATGGACGACAGCTGCCAGGTCCATGATTTCCTGGACACTCGATTCGCACATCATGCTGATGCCCGTGCCGCGCATAGCCATAGCATCGTCATGGCCGGCAAAAATCGTATAGCCGTTGGTGGCAACTGTACGGGATGCGACGTGGAAGACACCGGGCAGGAGTTCGCTGGAAATCTTGAACATGTTGCTGAGCATGATCATCATGCCCTGGGAAGATGTAAAGGTCGTCGTCAATGCGCCGGTATTCAAAGCGCCGTGCATAGCACCGGCAGCCCCTTTTTCAGACTGCATTTCCTGAACCTGGACGGTCGTGCCAAACAAGTTCTTACGGCCATGAGCAGCCCATTCATCGACGTGTTCAGCCATCGGCGACGACGGCGTTATCGGGAAGATGGAAGCCAGTTCCGTAAAGGCGTAGGCAATATAAGCCGCAGCTTCGTTGCCATCCATTGTCTTGAAGATTTTCTTTGCCATAGTACTTTTCCCCTTTCTGTAAAACCTGGTAACTGAAAGAATCCGTGTACACTTAGGAGTCATCTTTAACATTGCGCAGATAAAATCATCTTTTTTCACTATATGACTAAGGTATTTTTTAGATGACTATTTGTTATCTTCATTGTACTATTTCGAAAAAATTTATGCAAGGCCTTTCTAGTAAAACGTTCATCTTATGCCGATTTTGTCTAAACGCGTATATATTCATGAAAAAGAGTCATAAAAAAACAGGCTGTCACACAAAGACAGCCTGTTTTTTAGTCCTTAGTTTGTAGTTTTCAGTTTTTAGTGAATGGACAGCTAAAAATTTAACCTGATTCTGCAAGAAGTCTCCCGCCTCTTTAGGCGGTGAGATGAATTGCAGGTTTTTCTGAGGACTCGATGCCATCAGAAAAACAATGGCTTCACAAGTTGATTTGCAGTATAATCAGTAGTAAGAATGAAAGGATTTGGAAAGTCAAGGCAGGTGATGATAGTGAATAAGGCATGCCGTTACAGGCTCTACCCGACAACAGAACAGAAAATGATGTTTGCCAAGACCTTCGGCTGTGTCCGATTCATCTACAACAAGATGCTGAGTGACCGCATTGACTATTATAAGGAAACCGGCCAAAAGCTGAATAACACGCCTGCGCAGTACAAGGAAGAATTCCCTTGGTTAAAGGAAGTAGATAGTTTAGCCCTTGCCAATGCCCAAATGAACCTGAATAAGGCCTACAGCCACTTTTGGAATGACAGCAAGCATTTCGGCAAGCCGCGCTTCAAGTCAAAGAAAAATTGTCGTGCTTCGTATTCTACGAACAACCAGAAAGGCTCTGTCCGAATCGAGGGCCATAAGGTGAAACTGCCGAAAGTCGGCTGGGTGAAACTATGCCAGCATCGTCCCTTGCCGGAGAACAGTATCATAAAGACCGTAACCATCAGCAAGACGCCATCCGGAAAGTACTATATCAGTATGCTAGTGGAGTATGAAAACCAAATACTCCCTGTCATACCGAAGACCTTCCTGGGCCTGGATTTTGCGATGCACGGCTTGTATGTGGCTTCCGATGAGGATGAGGCTAAGTATCCCGATTTCCTGCGAAAGGCAGAGAAGAGATTGGCTAAGGCACAGCGGAAGCTAATCCCAAAAGACAGAAAAGAAGTCATAAACAAGAGAAAAMAAAGGCTTCGCGTAGCTATTCTCCATGAGAGAGTGTCCAAT
>NZ_APHY01000072.1 GCF_000417505.1 Megasphaera sp. NM10 | reverse complement strand
ATCTCTTCTCGTTCGACTTGCATGTGTTAAGCACGCCGCCAGCGTTCGTCCTGAGCCAGGATCAAACTCTCCATGATATATGGAAGAGCGTTTGGCTCTTGTTTATTATTTGGTATTACTCATTGTTTGACGTTCTATAAATAGAACCTCGCACGTTGGCGTTCATTCAGTTCATTGTTCAGTTTTCAAAGGTCATCGTGTCATCGCCTCATCGCGACGACTTGTATATCTTACCAGACCTTTTCCATCTTGTCAACACATTTTCCAAAAAAACTTGAAATAATTCCCATTCGTCCCTGTATATCGATGTTAGTAACAAAAAATCCGTAGTTAGTCCCCTAATACGAGAAAATTCCTATACATGGTATTATATAATATAAGCAGGCCAGTAGAACCACCTCACAACTACAACCTAAACCCTTTCACAATCATCACGGAAACAGCCCTGCCAGGTTCTCCTTCACTAGCAGGGCCGTTTTCGCACGCCATAATAACTCTTCAAAAAAAATCAGAAAAGTTTAAAAAAAAGTGTTGACAACTATAGGCCTCGTGAATATAATATAAGAGTACTTGCCACTATAGCTCAGCTGGCAGAGCATCTCATTCGTAATGAGAGGGTCGTAGGTTCGAATCCTATTAGTGGCTCCAAAAAATCAAGAGGCTGTCGCATATGCGACAGCCTCTTTTTGCGTTTGAAGTTGAAAGCTATCGCTTCAAACATCATACATCCAACTGCTCCTAAATCAATTTATTTTGTTTAGCCATTTTTTCAATCATGGACAATGATAATTTGCTATACTTTGCCACTTTTTCCAAGGACATTCCATCTTTCAACAATTCGAGAGCAAATTCCAATTTACCTTCTTTTTTACCTTCTTCCCTGCCTTTCATCAGGCCATCTTCGTATATTCCTTCTCCTAAGTTGCACATGACTGCCAAATCCCCCTCTCCCTACAAACTCCATGCTACAAACTATAAAGCAAAAAGGGTCTCATTTTTTGCCGGAAATCAGGGATGAACGGTATGGGGGCCAATCATTTTTTCCATCCAGACGACGTCATACCAACGGTCGAATTTGTAGCCGCTGTTGTGGAAACGACCGACCAGGGTGTAGCCAAGGCGTTGATGGAAGTTCAAGCTGCCGTTGGTGACATACGGGTCCTGATCATCACGGGGTACGACAATGCAGGCGTTGATGTTGAGGATTCCCATGGATTTCAAGGCTTTTTCCAGAGCTTCGTACAGTTTACGGCCAATCCCGTGTTTACGGGTGTTTACATCGACGTAGATACTCGATTCCACCGACCAGGCGTAGGCTTCACGGCCATAGAATGCATGGGCATAGGCATAACCGATGACCTTGCCGTCTGTTTCGGCAACCAAGTAGGGATAGTGCTGCGAAATCTCTTGGCGGCGTCGTTCCATTTCCACCATATCCGGCGCGGTGTATTCAAACGTAATGGCCGTCTTTTCCACATAGTGTGCGTAAATCCGGGCCAAAGCTGCCGCATCACTTTCACAGGCTGACCGAATCGTAATATTATCGCTCATGGCCGTATCTCTCCTTTTCAAAGAACCTCTCAGACTGCCTTCGGCAGCCAGCTCCCCTATCATGGGAGCCTTAACCTCTCAGACCGCCTTTGGCGGCCAGCTTCCCTATCATGGGAGCCTAAAAAAAGACTATGGCATGCTCTCAGGATTTCCATGCCATAGTCCCTGTTCCCGGTATATGATTATTTCCAGAATTCCCACCAATGGCGGTTGTCTTTTTCGGCCAGCTGCTGGCGCAGGCTGTCTCGTTCAGCCTGGACGGTGGCCAGTGTTTCCTGGAGTTGTTTGTGTTCGTCTTCGATGATACTGCCTTCTTTTTTCAGACGGTCCAGTTCGCTCTGCAGGGCATCGGCCTGGTCCTTGTTCTGCTGAGCTTCCAGGGCTTTGACTTTGACTTCAGACAGTTCGTTCTGTTTGGCGATCAGGTTCTGCTGCAACGTGATGACCTGCTGCTGGGCCGTGTTGAGGTCCTGCTGGGCTTTGAGCAGCAAAATGCGCAGGTTGTGCGATTCTTGCTGGGCATTGGATACTTTTTCACTTTCCAGTTCGGTAATGGTCGCCTGGTCGTGGAGGCCGCGCAGCTGGTCGAGGATGCGGACAGCTTCCGTATCGAAGGCCCATTCGCCTTTCTGCATGGTGGCGTGTTCTTCTCCGTCATGATTGATTTCGTCCAGATGTTTTTTGACGAACTGGATGATGCCCTGACGGGTCTTGATATTATAGCGGTCCATTAAATCTCTTGTCGTAATCACGTGTTTTCTCTCCTCATGTTTACTATCTCTGTTTTTGCATTTACCTGGCTCATTTTTCCAATAAAAAAAGGCTTAACCATGCCAGCCAGCGCAACAGCAATTCATATAAATCAATTACCTTTAGTTTACCGTATTTCAAAGAATAATGCAACGAAAAGGGGGCTGTCACATGAAGATTCCCGTCATGTGAGGCCCCATTTCAGTCGATGTGCAATTAGTATCTATCCGATTAGATGGAAAGCTGGACGAAATTCTGGCCAAAGCGCAGGTATTCGCCTTGGGGCAGTTTATAGGCTTTGGAAATGGCGTTGGCTTCTGTCGGGACTTCCGGCGTCGTTTCCAATTCGTAAGATTTGGCATAGGCACCTGCTGTATCAGAAGCGGTCAGGCCAGATTTATCGAACTTCAAATCGCTGCCGTCATAAATGCGGATACCGATGACAATGCCGCCCTGGAGATAAGCATCCATGTGATGGTTATCATAAATCCAGCGGTCTGTTCCCTGATCTTCGGCAGTACTGCTCGGCTGGCCATAGGCAGCCGTCAGGTCTTCCTGGGTCATGCCGAGGTAGACGCCGCCAATGGATTCGTAACGGTCGGCGTTGAGGGAACGGCGTAAGGGCATCTTATTGTCTACGATGAGGTACTGATGGGATTTATGGCCCATGAGGTCCATCTTGATCGTCCGGTCGCCAGTCTGTTCATGGATGGTGAAGGTCCCGGTCCGCGGATAGTCATAGGTGCAGTCTTTCGGGTCCGTTACCGTACAGCCGTTGATGGTGTTGCCTTCGATGGTCATGACCAGGTTGCCCTTGGTGCTGTACCATTCACCGGCAGCCGGGTCGAGCCAGTCGACGACATTCTGGTCCGGAGCGGCCTGAGTCGTTGTCGTCACCGTAGCTGTTGCCTGCGGTTCTGTTGCCGTCGTTTCCGTCGTAGTCGTATCTTCTGCAAAGCAGACGGCTGATAAACTCATCGTCACGAGCGCACAAAGGATCATATTTTTTGCTAATTTTTTCATTCTCATTCGCTCCTCTTCTGTTTACTTTCTGTAACTGTTAATTATACACATCTTCCAGAAAGAAAACAACCGTCTTTACTTCTGTTTATGTTTGTTTACACTTTTCTTAGCATGTTGCTTAGCACTCTGCTTATCTTTCTTGGTCTTCGTTTCCGGCGCCTTTACGGTGTTGTCTGCGTTTTTGGAAACTTCCGCTTCCTGGTGCTTGGCCGGGATGGAAACGGTATCGATCAGGGTGCCGTCATTTTTCATGGCGCTGACGCGGAATTCATCCGGTTCGACCTGGAGCGTCAGGTACATGGGCATATCCATTGGATTATAGTAAATGACATCAGTCGGCTTCTTGACCGAGCCATCCCAGGCTTCTGTCCCGGAGCGGCCCGTGGCAATGTAGACGGTCCCTTCCGTAGCGGCCTGGTCGTTCTTGATGGGAACGGTCCGTTCATAGCAGTGTTCATGAGCCGTAAATACCAGGGGGACGTCGTATTTATCGAAGAGCGGCATGAAGTATTTGCCGTTTACATCGAGGGTGCCGTTATACGGGCTGTCCCAAGGCGGACGGTGCATGAGGACGACCAGCCGTTTCCCGGCCTTCTTGGCCGCAGCCAAATCCTTGTCGAGCCAGGCTGCTTCATCTTCCATCATCGTCGGACGCCAGCCGTTCAATTCTTCATAATCCGTATTGAGGGACACGTAGTGGACGTCGCCATAATCGAAGGAGTAAGCCAGGCGGTTCTGGTCCTTCGGTCCACCATAGGGCACGGCGAACAGGGCCTTATACGTATACGGTTCGGCAAATTTCCAATCCATGCTATAGGCTTCGTGGTTGCCCAGGACCGGGGCAAAAGGGATGTGGCTGGTCAGGACATCGGCATTTTCAAACCAGTCCCGCCATTGGAAGTAGGCCTGTCCGTTGTCGGTAATGTCGCCCATGTTGATGAAGAAAGCCGCATCATCGTTCTGCTGCCAGGCGATCTGCGCCGTCTGCCCCCAGACGCTGTAATCGGTGGACTGAGAGTCGCCGAAGACGAGGACTTTGTATTTGTTTAAATCTTCTTTTGTCGTCGAAAAAGTAATCCAATCGGTCGCACCGTCAGCATTGACGATGCGGTATTCATATTCCGTCGCCGGTGTCAGTTTCTGCATGTAAGCCCCATACGTATAGGGTGCCGGATTGTCGGCGTCGTAAATGGGAGGCCGTTTCCCTTCGGTCACATAAGCCAACTGGACATCACCCTGGTCCTTGTGACGGTATTCTACACTGTAATCGCTACGGTCGCTGTCATACTGCCAGGAAATGGTCTTGCCTATCGCACTGTCCTTGGCGACGACCTGCATCAGGTTATCCACGGACATGGCCATGGCCTGACCGGAAAATAAAGTAAACGCACTGAGGAGCGCCGCCAGGAGATGGCGCTTTCTATATTTCATGTGTTTTCACGTCCTTTCTTGTCACAAAATGTATTGTAGCACAATTCGTTGATTTGGCAATCTTTTTCGTTGACATCGATTTCCCTATCTCCTATAATAATTGAATTGTATATTGCTGCATTGATGAGGAGAGAAGAGAATGAATACACTTGATTTACTCTTGCTGGCCGTCAGCCTATCCATGGATGCCTTTGCCGTTTCCATCTGTAAAGGCCTGTCGCTGGGAAAAATCAACTGGCGCCACATGGTCCTGGCCGGCCTGTGGTTTGGCGGCTTCCAGGCTCTGATGCCCACTATCGGCTATGGTCTGGGCAGCTTTTTCGCCGACATGATCGATGCCTATGATCACTGGGTCACGTTCATCCTGCTCAGCGCCATCGGCCTCAATATGATTAAGGAGTCCTTTGAGGACGAAGAGCACTGTGATGCGTCCATGAGTCCCTATACGATGCTCATGCTGGCTATCGCAACCAGTATCGACGCCCTGGCCGTCGGGGTCACCTTCGCCTTTATGGACATCGCCCTCGTGTCGTCTGTGACGCTCATCGGCGTGACGACGTTCCTGTTCTCGGCAGCCGGGATAAAAGTCGGCAGCCTCTTCGGGATGCGCTATAAAAATAAGGCCGAACGCATCGGCGGGGCCGTCCTCATCTTGATTGGTTTAAAAATATTTCTGGAAGGCTTGGGCGTGTTGTAAAAAAAAAGGCTTGTCGCACATGCGACAAGCCTTTTTTCTGTAGGGGCGCCACGTGGGGCGCCCGTTCGCGCAAATCGGTTCACGGGCATCTTACATATACCCGCGGGCTCGCCACGTGCGAGCCCCTACGAAATATAAATTATTTAACTTCGTGGATCCAGCCTTCCGGTCCTTCGATTTCGCCCATCTGGATGCCCCGCAAGGTCTTGTACAGTTTCGTCAGGACAGGACCCATTTCGTCCATGCCGCTGGGGAGGCAGATTTCTTTGCCGTGGTCAACGACTTTGCCTACCGGGCAGATGACGGCAGCCGTACCGCAGAGGCCGGCTTCAGCGAATTCGCTGACTTCTGCGAACTTAACCGGACGGTGTTCGACTTTCATGCCAAGCATGTCCATTGCGATCGTGATCAGGGAACGGCGGGTAATGGACGGCAGGATGGAGTCCGATTTCGGCGTAACCAAAGTGCCATCTTTCTTGACGAAGAGGAAGTTAGCGCCGCCCGTTTCTTCTACGTACGTGCGCGTAGCCGGGTCGAGGAACATGTTTTCATCGAAGCCGTTCTGATGAGCCAAAATGTAAGGATACATGCTCATGGCATAGTTCAAGCCGGCTTTGATATGGCCTGTGCCGCGCGGTGCTGCACGGTCGAAGTCAGAAATGCAGATCGTAATCGGTTTGACGCCGTTCTTGAAGTAAGAGCCGACAGGCGTGCCGAAGAGGCGGAACTGATATTCGTCAGCCGGTTTGACGCCGATGACCGGGTTAGTCCCAAAGAGATACGGACGCAGGTAGAGAGCGCCGCCGCTTTCAAAGGGAGGAATATAATCCTTATTGGCCCGGACGACTTCGTCGACAGCTTCCATGAACATATCTTCCGGAACCGGCGGCATTTCCAAGCGTTTTGCCGAGTCCATCAAACGTTTTGCGTTCTGGTCCGGACGGAAGGTGACCGTGCGGCCGTCTTTGGTTTTATAGGCTTTTAAGCCTTCAAAGACTTGCTGGCAGTATTGCAGGATGCCGGCACATTCATTGAGGACGACATTCGGGTTATCCGTCAATTCCCCTTTGCCCCATTTGCCATCTTTATAGTTGGCAACATAACGTTTTGCAATCGGCTGATATTCAAAACCTAAGGCCGACCAGTCAATATTAACATTTGACATCGCAATTCCTCCATTTCTTTTTTAAACAAAATAATTTATATCTATTTTGTAATTATAGATTAATCACTTCTTTCGCTTTTGTCAATGGGAGAAATTCTCACCGGATTATTGTTAACTAATTTGTACTATTTAAAAATTGACAATAAGTCGATTATTGGCTATAATCCAGATTATCGTAAACTTTTTAAATATTATTGTGGTTTACATTTATCCAAAGGAGTGATTTCATGGTTTCTTCTGTCCTCTCAGCCCACCACTGGGATACGCGGGATATGGTCTTATTCGCCCTGTTCACGGCGCTCATCGCCATCGGGGCCTTTATCCGCATCCCTGTTCCGTTCTGTCCTTTTACGCTGCAATTATTGTTCACCACCCTGGCCGGACTGCTCCTGGGCAGCCGCCGCGGCGCCGCCTCGGTGGCCGTCTACGTCCTCTTAGGGCTGGTCGGACTGCCGGTCTTCACGTCTGGCGGCGGTCCGTCCTATATTTTCCAGCCGACCTTCGGCTATCTCATCGGCTTCATCGGCGGTGCCTGGCTGACCGGATACATTGCCCATCAAAGCGCCATGCCATCGCTGCAGCGCCTGCTGGCTGCTGATTTTGCCGGCCTCATCATCGTCTACGCCTGCGGCATGGTCTATTTAGCTTTAATCAATAACGTATACCTGGGCACACCGATCAGTCTGTGGACACTCTTCGTCTACTGCTTCGTCCTGCCCATTCCCGGTGACATCTTTCTCTGCATCGTCGCCGCCTTCCTGACCCGCCGAATACGTCGGACCATTGCCCTCTAGAAAGGAGTTCGTTTACTATGAGTAAAGGTTTATTCATCACCGGGACGGGGACGGACATCGGCAAGACCTATGTCACAGCCCTGCTCATCAAGACACTGCGCCAGCACGGTTATGACGTCGGTTATTATAAGGCTGCCATCAGCGGCGCCCCGACCGTCGCGGCCAGTGATGCCGGTTATGTAAATGAGATAGCCGGGATTGGCGAATCGCCGGACCTGCTCTTGTCTTATCTTTACGACCACGCCGTGTCGCCTCACCTGGCAGCCCGCTGGGAAGAGAAGCCCATCGAAAAAAGCGTCATCCTCCGCGACTGGCAGCGCGTCACGGCAGCCTATCCCTACGTCACGGTCGAAGGCAGCGGTGGCATCATCTGTCCCCTCCGCGAAGATGATGCCATCAGCTTCCAGCTGGAAGATCTCATCGGCTGGCTGCACATCCCATCGCTCATCGTCTGCCCGGCTGGCCTGGGGACCATCAACGGCGCCGTCCTGACCGCCTTTTATATGAAAGAAAAGGGCCTGCCTGTCCAAGGTTTCATCGTCAACCATTATACGGGAAGCACCATGGAAAAAGACAACATCCGCATGATTGAAAAGCTCAGCGGCAAGCCCGTCCTGGCCGTCGTCGGCGACAACGCCGAACTTTTACAGGCCGATGCCCAGGCTTTGATTCAACTATACCAGTAAGGAGTGATTTACATGAGTTTACTTGAAGCTGACTTAAAATACATCTGGCATCCGGCTCAGCAGATGAAAGACGCCGAAGTCTTCCCGCCCGTCGTCATCGACCACGGCAAAGGCTGCTATCTCTATGACACAGAAGGCAAAGAATACATCGACATCATCAGTTCCTGGTGGTGCAATCTCCTCGGCCACTGCAACGACGAAATCAATGACGCCATCAAAGACCAGCTCGACCAGCTGGAACACGTCATCTTTGCCAATTTCTCCCATCGCCCGGCCATCGAGCTCTGTCAGGCGTTGCTGCCGCTGCTGCCAAAAGGGCTGACGCATTTCAATTTCACCGACAATGGCTCATCGTCTGTCGAATGTGCCTGAAGATGGCCTTTCAATATCAGTATCAGTCGGGCCACCCTGAACGGCAGCGTTTCATGTGCCTGTCTGAATCGTATCACGGCGAGACCATCGGCGCCCTGTCCGTCGGCAGTATGGACCTCTATGCCCGCATTTACAAGCCCATGATGATGAATAACATCCATTTCGACGGCCTCGACTGCTACCGCTGTCCCTATGGCCAAACGCGGGATACGTGTGACTGCGAATGTTTCGTCGGCGCTGAAAAGGCCTTCGCCGCTTACGGCAAAGAAACGGCAGCCCTCATCGTCGAACCGATCCTGCAAGGCGCGGCGGGTATGCGCATCTACCCGCCAGAATACCTGCGCCGCCTGCGCCAGCTCTGTGACCAGTACGGCGTCCTGCTCATCGACGATGAAGTCGCTGCCGGCTTCGGCCGGACGGGCAAGATGTTCGCCATTGAACACGCCGGCGTCAGCCCGGATATCCTCTGCACGTCGAAAGGCCTGACCGGCGGCTACCTGCCCATGTCCCTGACGATTACGACCGATGCCATTTACCAGGCCTTCTACGACGATTTCAAGACCCATAAGGCTTTCGTCCACAGCCACACCTATGCCGGCAATCCCCTGGCCTGCCGGGCGGCCCTGGCTGTGCTACACATCATGGAACGCGACGATATATTAAAAAAAGCTGCCGAAAAGAGCATCTACCTTCACGAAAAGTTAGACGCTGCTCTCGGCAGCCACAGCCATGTCGGCGAAATCCGCCACATCGGCCTGATCAATGCGATTGAATTAGTTGAAGATAAACGGAGTAAACGCGCCTTTGACCCGGAAAAGCGGGTCGGCTGGCACGTCTTCCGCAAAGCCATGGACCTGGGACTGGTCCTGCGCCCCATTGGCGACGTCATTTACTTCAATCCGCCCCTCACCATTGATGAGCAGACCATGGATGAAGCCGTCCGCCGCTGCCGGGATGCCGTCCATGCCGTCTTAGGTGGCGATTAAGCCTTCAGCGCCGCATCCAGGGCCGCTTTGACATGGGCCTTGATGTCGTCATAAGACTGGCCTGGCTGGGCTTCGTAGAGTTTTTCCGTGCCGATGAACATAGACGGCACATAGTAGTAAGAATGGCCCTGTACGACTTCGGGGTGTTCCGATTCTTCGTACCAGTCGACGGCTACCTGGCGGTAAGCCGGATTTTCTTCGATCAGTTCAGCCAAGGCTTCTTTGGCGCCCTTGCAATAGGGGCAGCCGTTCATATAAAAAGCGGTGATATTCTTCAAGGGAATCGTCTCCTTTCCAGGGAACAGACAGGTTACTGATGACCTCCGCAGCCGTGGGAACCGCAGTGATGTTCACCATGGCCATGCTGCTGGTCGTGATGGCTGCAAGCTACGTCGGGATTGAATTTCAGCGTACCATTGAGCAAATCCTTGACGGCTTCATCGGCACTGCCCGTAACGCCGCCATAGAGGTCAATCGAAGCGGCCGCCAGGGCCTGCTGGGCTCCGCCACCGATGCCGCCGGCAATGACGGCATTGATTTCCTGGGCCTGCAGGAAACCGACCAGGGCACCATGGCCCTGACCTTTGGTGTCGATGACGTCAGCCTTGACGATATGCCCATCTTCGACATCATAAATCTTGAATTTTTCCGAATGGCCGAAATGCTGGAATACATTCCCATTTTCATACGTAACTGCTACTCTCATCATAACAATTTCTCCTCCAATCTGCAATAACCAGACGGGTCCTCGCGGCCCGTCTTTTTTTGACATATGTCGATTAATTTGATTTTAGTATATGACATATGTCAGTATTTGTCAATGAAAAAGAGGCTGTCTCATTAAGACAGCCTCTTTTTGAGTTCATCGTAGGTCGTTTATCGTTCGTCGTAGGGGCGCCCACGTGGGGCGCCCGTTCACGCCAATCGGTGCATGGCCATCTTGCATATACCTGACGGGCTAAAAAAGCACGTGTAAGCCCCTACAAAAAAGCCATCGCATCAAACGTCAATCATTCCCGCTTCCCGGCGAGATGACGACGGTCGGTGTACTGTTGCCTTTGACGGAGTACATATTATAGACATAGTCCGGCGTCAGTTCACCTTTGAGATGGAACAGGGAGTAGGCGTCGACGGCGTTCATGTAAACGACGTCGCTCTTGACGTATCCCGGGGCGATGCCATAAGGACTGGTCAGGATGCCCTGCTGGGAATTCCACTGTAAATCCAGATTCAGCGCCGTCGCCACGGCTACGGACGGCAGGTAAATCTGGCCATTCTTGCCCAGTGCCCGCTTGGCCAGTTTATGGCCGTTTACAACTAAATCGTAAGCCTTGGCGATGTACGTGACGTTGCCATCGGAGGCGTTGATCTTATCGGAGATTTCCTGGAAATCAGCAAAATCTTCTACGCCATAGCCGGCCAGGGCCTTCTTGACCTGAGCGATGCTCAGGGACTGCCAGCCGTAGCCGTCAGGATAGATATAATAAGAAACCGTATGGTCCGGGTCGACGTCGATGACCAGGCGGTCATAGTAGACCGTAACCGGCGTCCCGACGGATACATACTGGTAGAGGTCTTCTACATCGGCTTCTTTCATGCGCACGCAGCCATTGGATACATAGCCGCCGATGGATTCAGGATGATTGGTCCCATGGATCCCATAGTTACCGTAAAAGCCGATCCAGCGGTAGCCAATAGGGTTGTCCGGACCTGAACCGATCTGGATGCTCGTGTCATCCGGGTCGACCCAGGTTGGGTTGACTTCCTTATATTGGACGGCATAGTAACCGGTCGGCGTCGGCGTCGACGTCTTGCCGACCCCGACGTGATACATCCTGACCTTCGTATCGCCTTCATAGAGCGTTAAGATACGGCTGGCCAGGTTGATACCTATTTTCTTTTCCGATTCGACCGCCTTGGCCTGCTGGCCTTCCTTGGCGGCCGTCTGGCTTTTCGTGTCCTTCTTCGCCGTTACGGCTGGCTGGGCCGGTTTCGTTTCTTCCTGCGGCGCCGCCGTCGGCTTGATTTCCACTTTGACTGCAAAAGGAGCCGGTCCAGTCTTCAGTTCCGGCGTATCGGCCCAGGCAGCTCCAGCGGTCAAGGCCAGGACGCAGGTCAGAGCCATCATTCGTTTCAGCAAAAAAATCCCTCACTTTCATCGCGCTGATGCGCCTTTATTTTGATTTACATTTATTTAATCTTCGTTTACATCATCTTCCCGGCCGCTGCCATTCAGAATCAGGTTGAGGACGACAGCCGTAATACTGCCCAGGGTAATGCCACTGTGCAGGACGATGTTCGCCCACGACGGGAAGCTGTGGAAAAAGTTCGGCGCCGTCAGGGTGATCATGCTGACGCCGATACTGACGGCGACAATCATCAGATTGTACGTCCCGTCGAATTTAACTTTACTCAAGGCCCGGATACCGCTGGCAATGACCATGCCGAACATGGCTACGCCTGCACCGCCTAAGACGGAATTCGGGATAGAGGCGACGACAGCCGCCATCTTCGGGAACAGGCCCAAAGCGATGAGGATGATGCCAGACGCGGCGACGACGAAACGGCTCTTGACGCGGGTGACGGCGATGAGGCCGACGTTCTGGCAAAGGCCGTATAAGGGAAGCTGTTGAGGATACCGCCGATAAAGGTCGATAAGCCATCAGCCCGGAGGCAGCGTGCCAGGCGGCTGCGGCCAATGGGGCGGCCGACGATGGACCCGATAGCGATGCAGTCCCCCGTCGTTTCTACCATCGTGACGATCATGACGACGATCATCGACAGGATCGAGCCGATATCAAAAGTCGGGAAGCCGAAGGAAAAAGGCGTGACTAACCCAATCCAGGCCGCGTTGCCGACTTCGGCGAAGTTCGTCTGCCCTAAAATCATGGCAATGATCGTCCCGCCGATGAGTCCCAGCAGGACAGAAACATTGCTCAAGAAGCCCTTGCCGCAGCGGTAAATGGCGATGATGATGACCAGGGTGATGAAGGCCAGGAACAAATTCATCGGTGAGGCGAAGTCCGGCGACTTCGGATTGCCGCCGCCCATCCAGTTGACGGCTACCGGCAGCAGGGTGATACCGATGATGGTGATGATCGTCCCCGTGACGACAGGCGGGAAAAAGCGGATGAACCGGCTAAAGAAAGGAGCAATGAAGAAAGTGAACAGCCCGGCAATGAGAATCGATCCGTAAATGGCCGTAATTCCGTGTTCCGCCCCGATGAGGATCATCGGCGTGACCGACGCAAAAGTGACCCCCTGGATCATCGGGATGCGGGCGCCGATTTTCCAGAAGCCTAAAGTCTGTATCAGCGTGGCGATGCCGCAGGAAAATAAGTCGGCATTGATCAGGTGGACCAGTTCAGCCGGCGACAAGTGCAGGGTCTGGGCAATGATGATCGGTACGGCTACAGCCCCGGCGTACATGGCCAGGACGTGTTGCAGACCGTAGGCAAAGAGCCGGCCAGCCGGCAGCATTTCGTCAACGGGATGGATCCGTTTAGTCAGGTTTTCGTTCATTTCGTAAAAGTCACCTCATGTTCAAAAAAAGCCTGCACCATGGCAAGCGATTTTTTCTTAACAATATACATACCTATAAAAAATAACAATACCGTTTTTATTATACCATTGACTCAAAAAAAATAAAACATGTAGCTAAAATTTACTCAATCTTTACATATTCTTTTCAAAACAATGATATGTCTCTCATATACTGATTTTAAGTACACAGAGGAGGAAATAACATGTTCAGTATCAGCAACAAGCACGAAGAATTCTTCGATTATCTCATGACCAACGCCGAAAATTTCCATCGCGGCGCCCTCATCGCCCATGAAGTCATGGAGGACGTTTCAACCATTTCCATGCATCTCAAGGAAATCGTCAAACTGGAACACACGTCGGACAAAACCAACCAGGAAGTCATCTTCAAATTGTCCCGTGTCTTCATCACGCCTATCGACCGGGAAGATTTTTACAAACTGACGTGTCAGCTCGAAGACTGCATCGATTCCCTGCAGGGCGCTCTCATGCGCACCAGCATGTATCACGTCACGGAAGCGCCGAAAGCGGCCATCGCCATGACCGAACAGATTGTCACTATGGGCGAAGAATTGAAAAAGATTTTCTCTTTCTTGAAGGATATCGACCACAACGAAGCCAAACTCATGCGTCATGCTGAACGACTGAACCGCCTCGAATCGGAAGTAGACCATATCTATCGCCAGGAAATTTCCAGGCTCTTCAGCGGCGATGAAACGGACCTGCTCAACGTCATCCGCTGGAAAGATATCTTAGGGACCCTGGAAGAAGCGGCCGACCACGTCGAAACCCTGGGAAATACCATTAAAGAGGTGACCATGAAATATGCTTGATATGTCGCTCATCATCATGGTCGTCGTCCTGGCTCTGGTCTTTGACTTCATCAACGGCTTCCACGATACGGCCAATGCCATCGCAACCTGCGTATCGACACGTGCCATCCGCCCTGGCGTCGCCATCGTCGGTACGGCTATCCTCAACTTCCTCGGCGCCATGATTTCGACAGGTGTCGCCAAGACGATTGGCGGCGACATCGTCGTCTCGCCGACGTTAGTCAACGAAATGATCATCATCGCCGGCCTGGTCGGCGCTATCATCTGGAACCTCCTGACCTGGTGGGTCGGCATGCCTTCCAGTTCGTCTCACGCCCTCATCGGCGGCATGATCGGTGCCATCATCGTATCGGCCGGCGTAGCCGCCCTCAACGGCTGGGGTATCCTGAAAATCGTCCTGTCCCTCATCATTTCACCGGTTTCGGCCATCATTACGGGCTTCATCATCATGAAGATCATCTTTGCCGTCTGCCATTCATTCAAACCGGCCAAGGTAAACCTGGCGGCCAACAGGCTGCAAGTCGTGTCGGCGGCCCTCATGGCTTTTTCCCACGGCTCCAATGATGCCCAGAAATCCATGGGTATCATCACCCTGGCATTGGTATCGGGCGGCTTCATCACCAGCCTGGAAGTACCGGACCTGGTCAAATTCCTCTGCGCCCTGTCCATGGCCCTGGGGACCAGCGTCGGCGGCTGGAAGATCATCCGTACCGTCGGCGGCAAGATATTCAAGATGCATCCCGTCCACGGCTTTGCAGCCGACTTGAACTCAGCGGTCGTCATCTTCTCGGCCACCTTGCTGCACCTGCCCGTCTCGACGACACACGTCGTTTCCGGGTCGATTATGGGTGTCGGTTCGGCACAACGCGTCAAAGCTGTCCACTGGAGCGTCGCCCGGCAGATGGTCACGGCCTGGGTCATGACCATTCCCTGCACGGCTGTCATGGGCGCCTTGTCGTACGTCATATTGACAAAAGTGTTCTTTTAAAAGACATAGTAAAAGGGGCTGTCGCATGTGCGACAGCCCCTTTTTGAGTTTTAGGTTTGTAGTTTGTAGTGAAGGTTTTTAAATTTAAAGCCCTCTTCTACAAACTCCGTACTACAAACTATAAAGAGAAAGGGACCACGAATGCGGGACGCCCATCGCTGCTGTCCGTTTTGGCAGCCGTCCTATGCCTTCCGTTGGTCGGCACTTGACGGGCCAAAAAGGCTTTGGGCGTCCCCTACGAGCCACTAGCCACGAGCCACTAACTGCTAACGGCTGACTGCTAACCCCTTACTTCACAATCTCGATCTGGTTTTTGAGTTCGTTTTCAAATTTGATGCGATGGGCTTTGGTGTAGAGGCCAGGCATGCCGCCGGTATGCACGAGGATGACCTGCCGGCCCAGTTTGATTTTCTTTTCTTTGATCATCGACAGGACGCCGGCAAACATCTTGCCCGTGTAGCACGGGTCGAGGAGGATGCCTTCGTGACGGGCCATGGTGTAGATGGCTTCGCGGACCCGCGGTTCCGGTTCGTTGTAGCCCTTGCCGATATAGCCCGTTTCGACGTGGAAGTCGCCGTCGAAATCAAAGCCATATTCTTCCTTGGCCTGCTTAAAGTAGGCCTTTAATTTTTCCATGTCGAAGGGCATGACGGCAATGCCTACCAGTTTCAAATTCGACTGGATGGCTTTCAAGCCGCAGTACAAGCCGAGATATGTCCCCATACTGCCGACGGCGACATAGACCGTCGCCCCGTCGATCTGCTGTTCCTTGGCCTGGGCGTCGAGTTCGCGGGCGCAGTCCATGTAGCCCAGCATACCCGTCGTATCGCTGCCGCCCATGGGGATGAAGTAAACTTGTTCACCCTTCTTTAATTCGGCGGCCATGACTTTCTTGACCGTTTCTTCGAGCTGGACGTCGTGGTCGCGGCCATCGTCATGCTTGAGGACGACGCGGGCGCCAAAAATACCGTCGAGGAGTAAATTGCCGCTCAGTTCGCCATCGGTATCGCCGACAGCGACGATAATGCATTTCAGGCCGAATTTCGCGGCAACAGCCGCCGTCAGGCGGCCATGGTTGGTCTGCGGCGCTCCGACGGTCACAATGGTCGTCGCCTGAGAGTTGAGGGCTTCGATCATCAGATACTCTAATTTACGCAGTTTATTGCCACCGCCGCCGAAAGGCGTCAGGTCATCGCGCTTGATATAGATTTCACGGAATAATTCCTGCGACAGGCCGGACAGGTATTGGAGCGGCGTCGGATTAGGGTCTAAAATAGAAAGTTTCGGTTTCATGGGGACAGTCCTCCTTTAGTTTTCTCCATCCTATCATATTTTCCGGAAGAAGAAAAGTAAACGACCTTTACCAGGCGGCAACACAGCCATCGGCCCGGGGTTCGGTCCCACCCATGAGCGTCCCCTGGTCATCGCACCAGATGATCTGTCCCCGGCCATAGGTCTGGATATCGTCTTTGACGACGACGTCATGGCCGCGGCGGCGCAGTTCTTCGACGACAGCGGTTGGAAAGGCCCGTTCCATTTCAATGGTCTTGCCGCCGACCCACTGCCAGCGCGGAGCATCCAGGGCTGCCTGAGGGTTGAGATGATAGTCGATGGTATTCAGCAGGACCTGGAACTGCCCCTGGGGCTGCATGAAAGCGCCCATGACGCCGAAGGGGCCGACAGGACGGCCGTCTTTCGTCAAAAAGCCGGGAATGATCGTATGATAGGACTTCTTCCGCGGCCCGACGCAGTTATCGCTGGCTGGGTCCATAGAGAAGTTATGACCCCTGTCGCTAAGAGAAATGCCGTATCCCGGAACGACGATGCCCGAACCGAAACCGCTGTAGTTGCTCTGGATGAAAGAAACCATATTGCCTTCGCCGTCGGCACTGCACAAGTAAACGGTACCGCCACAATTTACATCAACCGGCTGCGGCAGCAGGGCCTCGTGGCCGATAAGGGCCCGCCGCTGGTCGGCATAGGCTGGAGAGAGCCAATCGTCGACAGCCGTCTTCATGAAACGCGGGTCGGCAATATATTTCTTGCCATCGCAGAAGGCCAGTTTCATGGCTTCAATCTGGCGGTGGAGCGATTCAACGTCATCCCGTTTACTGAAAGTAAACCCACTGGCAATATCCAGGGCCATGAGGACGACCAGGCCATGGCCGTTGGGCGGCATTTCCCAGACATCGTAGCCACGGTACGCCGTATGGATCGGGTCGGTCCACTGCGGCCGATACGCTGCTAAATCGGCCTTGCGGATGAGGCCGCCCGTTTTCCGGGACCAGGCATCAATGGCATCGGCCAGCTCACCGTCGTACAGGGCCCGGCAATGGCTGTCCCGCAGGATTTCCAGAGACTTGGCCAGTTCCGGCAATTTGAGGATATCACCGGCTTTGGGCGCCTGGCCATGAGGGAAAAAAGTATCGAATAAGTGCTGAAAGATTTTCTTCCCCCGATAAGGTGCAAAGGATGCCATACTGTCGGCCAGCATAGCTGCCAGGTTCGGCATGACCGCATAACCATCCCGGGCATAGGCAATGGCCGGTTCAAAGAGTTCTTCAAAGGCCAGTCGGCCAAAACGGCGATGGACTTCGGCCCACGCCGCCGGCGCCCCTGGGACCATGACCGGCTCCCAGCCCCGGAGCGGGACCTGGTCATAGCCCCGCTTCAGCAATTCATCCCGCGTCAGTCCTGCCGGGGACCAGCCGCTGCCGTTGATGCCATAGAGTTTCCCCTTCGTCCATATCAGGGCGAAGACGTCGCTGCCCAGGCCGTTGCTGGTCGGCTCCAGGACAGTCAGGCACATGGCCGCAGCCAGGGCAGCGTCGATGGCGTTGCCGCCTTTTTTCAGCATATCCAGCCCGGCCTGGGCAGCCAGGGTCTGAGACGTGCAGACCATGCCCCGGCGGCCATAGACCACTTCCCGGTGGGAGCCATAGGGATACACAGATGCATCAAAATTCATTCCAATCTCCCCTTTTCAAAAAATTACAAGTGAACATTACTTAAAGAGTTCGACGAAAATCAGAGAAATCCTTTGTTTACACCTTCACGAACGACTTTTTTACCGCTATAATAGTAATCATCAGTCACGTTAAGGACTTATCACAATTTACAAGTAAGGAGTAGAGCAAGTTGAAACGGTGTATGTTAATCGTCAACCCTACAGCAGGGCGTGAACGGGCAAAATATCACAAGGATAATTTAAGACAACAACTGGAAACGATGTTCGACGACGTCGAATTGCGGGAAACGCAGAAAGCCGGCGACGCGACGGAATGGGCCAAGGAAGCAGCCCTGACCGGCTTCGATTCGGTATTTTCCATGGGCGGCGACGGGACGCTGAATGAAACCATCAACGGCCTGGCACAGGCCAACAGTGCCATCCACTTCGGCTTCATCCCCCTGGGAACCATCAACGATCTGGCACGGGCCCTGAACATCCCCCTCCATCCGGAAGCTGCCATCGCCATGCTGCAGCACTGCAAGACGGTCAAAGTCGACATCGCCAAGGCCAACGACCGCTACTTCGTCAATACCATTGCCGCCGGCATCATGCCCGAAGCCGTCGGCCACGTATCCATCGAACAGAAGACGCGCCTCGGCCCGCTGGCCTATTTCCTGACCGGCATCAAGGCCATGCAGGCCCATAAGACGTCGCTGTTCAAGATCACGACGGCCCAGGGCTCGACAGTCCACCGCTCGCCCCTCATCGTCGTCATGCTGACCAATTCCGTCGGCAGTTTCCGCAACCTGGCGCCCCAGGCCCGCGTCGACGACGGAAAAATCTGGCTGGGCATCTTCAAGGACTTCAATTATCTGGACCTCATCAAGGTCATCCCGGAATTCCTGGCCGGCCAGCCGCTGACGTCGGAACTGATGACCTTGAAGACCATGGACCGCGTCCGCATCGAACTGCTGGATGGCAGCCATCTCTCGACCAACATGGACGGCGACGAAGGGCCGGCTTTCCCCTTGGACATCGAAGTCCTGCCATCATTCTTATCCGTTTACGTACCTGCGTAAACGATAGACAAGGAGCGTTTACATGTTCATTAAAGGAAATTTTCTCTTCACGCCGTCACGCCATGAACTGACGATCCGTGAAAATCAATATGCCCATATCGAAAACGGCGTCGTAACGGGCTTCATGACGGACCTGCCGGAAACGACAGGCCCGGAAACAGTCGTCGATTACAACCAGGATATCATCATTCCGGCCTTCGTCGACCTGCATATCCACGCCCCGCAATACATAAACCGCGGCCTCGGCTTTGACGAAGAACTCCTTCCCTGGCTGGAACATTACACCTTTCCGGCCGAAGGGAAATTCGCCGACCTCGTCTTTGCCCGTCGCGTCTATACGGCCTTCCTGAAACGCCTCCAGGCCGAAGGGACCCTATGTTTTTCCGCCTTTGCGACGATTCATAAAGAATCGACGTGGCAGCTCATGGAACTGGCCGAAACCATGGGTTTCAAAGCCTATATCGGCAAAGTAAACATGGACCGCAACGCCCCGGACTACCTCCTGGAAGATACGGACCGCTCCCTGGCCGATACGGAAGAGCTGGCCGTCCGCTGCCGCGAAGCATTGCACAAGGTCCGCTTCATCGCGACGCCGCGCTTCGTCCCGTCGACGACAGAAAAACTGATGACCGGCCTGGGTCGCCTCTGTGAAACCTACGACTTGCCCGTCCAATCCCATCTGTCGGAAAACCGGAATGAAGTCGCCTGGGTCAAAGAGCTCCATCCCGACTTGCCGTCTTATACGGCCGTCTATGATACCTTTGGACTCTTGCGGCCCGAAAAGACTATCATGGCCCATGCCATCTATTTATCAGACGAAGAAAAACGTTTACTTCGCGATAAAGGCGTTTACTTAGCACACTGCGCCCAGTCCAATGCCAACCTGACCAGTGGCATCATGCCCTTGCGGCGCAACCTGGAAAACGGCCTGACCTGCACGATTGCCAGCGACGTCGCTGCCGGCCATACACCGGCCATGAACAAGCAGATTGCCTTGACCATTGAAATATCGAAACTCTATTCCCTGAAGCACGATAGAGAAAAAGCCCTCACCATCGGTGAAGGCTTGTATTTGGCCACCAAAGGACCGGGCCGCTTCTACGGCCAGACCGGCAGCTTTGAAAAAGGCTACGCCTTTGACGCCCTGGTCATCCACATGGACGACATCGAAGGCCTGGAACGGACGCCTTTTGAAAAACTCCAGCAGTTCATCTACGACGGCGACGACCGCAACATCATCGCCCGCTATGTAGATGGAGTTAGCCGTTAGCCGTTGTAGGGGCCGTCCCAAAGGGCGGCCCGTTGCATTTGTATGATTCGCCTAGCACCCTGACAGGAAAATCGTACATATTCCGATGCGGGCGCCCCACGTGTCGCCCCTACAAAAAAAAGACTTGCCGCAAAGCGACAAGTCTTTTTTTATTATTCAGCCGTATACGGCAAGAGTGCGATTGCACGTGCGCGTTTGATGGCAACAGTCAGTTTACGCTGATGTTTAGCGCAAACGCCGGAAATGCGGCGCGGCAAGATTTTACCGCGTTCTGTTGTGAAACGGCGAAGTTTTGCAACGTCTTTGTAATCGATCTGTTCAGCATGATCTACGCAGAAGCTGCATACTTTTCTTCTCGGTTTTCTCGAGCGATCTCTTCTCATGTATAGTTTCCTCCTTCAAGAATTAGAAGGGGTGTGTCTGACCTTTTAGAATGGGATTTCTTCGTCTGTGCTGGAACCCATGCTGTCAAAGCCGGTCCCCGGTGCAGCCGGTTTGGGCTGCGGTGCACTAGCATGCGGTGCCGGAGCAGCCTGCTGGTGTTCTGATCCCATTGTCTGGGCAACGAAGTCGCATACAACTTCCGTGCGATAGCGTTTCTGACCATCCTGCGTTTCGTAAGAACGAACGGAGATACGGCCCTGGACGAATACACGGCTGCCTTTGGACAAGTTATTGCCACAGTTTTCCGCCAAATTACCCCAAGCAACACAAGGAATAAAATCAGTTAATTCCCGCGGTTCTGAACTGCCGGCCGGAATATACGACCGCGTACAAGCAACGGTAAACATAGCGACTGCCCGGCCGGTCTTCGTAAAACGGATTTCCGGGTCACGAGCTAAATTCCCTAATAACTGGACTGAGTTCATACCTTTGCGCCTCCGGTTATTCGTCGATCTTGACGATCAAGTGTTTCAGAATAGTATCGTGGATCTTGATGACACGGTCGATTTCTTTGATGACGTCAGGTTCGCCTTCAAAGTTGATCAAAACGTAGTAGCCATCAGCCTGTTTTTTAACAGGGTATGCGAGATGACGTTTACCCCAGCGATCTACTTTTTCGATAGTGCAGCCGTTCTTGGTGAGAAGGTTGGATACCAATTCAACGATCGGATCTACTTCTGCTTCTTCGAGCGGTTTTGCAATAAACATGACTTCGTACTTGTTCACGAAATCACCTCCTCTTTTGGACATATGACCCTTCCCGCAGAAGGGTTAGGAGCTTGACACAGTTCAAGCTTGTTAATTATATCATAGGTGATGGGGAAATGCAAGGGGCTGTCGCACGAAGGTTTTTACCACCATGCGCAGCCCCTTTTTCCCTCTAGTTTGCAGTACGGAGTTTGTAGTTTGTAGAAGATGGTTTCAAATTTTTGCCATCCGCTACAAACTATAAACTGCAAACTAAAAACTATCTTTTATTTAAAATATTCTACGCCCGATTTGAAGATCAGCTGGAGTTTGTTGCCAGCGATGTTCTGGAAGACGTCTTCGGCGCTGAAGCGTTCGGTGTGCGCCATCTTGCCCAGGACACGGCCATCGGGCTGGTAATGCCTTCGACTGCCAGGACCGACTGGTTCGGGTTGTATTCGCTGTCATAAGTCGCTTTGCCGGAAAGGTCGACGTACTGTGTGGCAATCTGGCCTTTGGCAGCCAGTTCGCGAATCTGTTCCGGTGTGGCGACAAAACGGCCTTCGCCATGGGAGATGGCGACGGTGTGGACGTCACCGGCTTTGCAGCTGCTGAACCACGGGCTCATGACGGAAACGACCTTGGTTTCGACCATGCGCGACAGATGGCGGCCAATGGTATTGTATGTCAGCGTCGGGCTGTCAGCTTTCAACGGCTGGACATGACCGTAAGGCAGAAGACCGAGTTTAATCAGGGCCTGGAAGCCGTTGCAGATGCCGAGAGCCAGGCCATCGCGCTGATAGAGCAGGTTTTCCAGGGCTTCCGACAGGACCGGGTTGCGGAACAAGGTGGCAATGAACTTGCCTGAACCTTCCGGTTCGTCACCGGCACTGAAGCCGCCAGGGAACATGATGATCTGGGCTTTGGCAATACGTTTAGCCATTTCATCGATAGATTCTGCCAGATCCTGCGGCGTGTTGTTGCGCAGTACCATGACATCCGTCGTAGCGCCAGCCCGTTCAAAGGCAGCGGCCGAGTCGTATTCGCAGTTCGTGCCCGGGCAGACGGGAATGAAGACCCGCGGCGTACCAAAGGCTTCGCTGCGGCGCGGACCATACGTCGTGAACAGCGGCAGTTCGGCATCACCTGTACCGCTTTCGCTCTTGATGGGGAAGACGTGGCTCAGCGGTTTTTCCCAGGCATCCTGGAGGTCTTTCAGAGAAATCGTCACGCCATCGACGGTCACATCAGCAGCAGCCGTCGTCTTGCCGACGAGGGAAACGTGAGCCCGTTTGACCCATTCAGCAGCCGTAGCAGCGTCGGTTTCGACGAGGATCGAGCCATAGCGGAGGTTGAACAGTTCCTGCGTAGCAAAGGATGCATCAACGGCGAAGCCAATGCCATTGCCAAAGGCCATCTGGGCGACGGCAGCGGCGATACCGCCCTGACCGACGGCATGCATGGCTTTGATTTTACCATCGAGGACAGCCTGATGGAGGAAATCGCAGTGGGCTTTAAAAGTATCGAAGTCCGGCATTTCTTCAGCGTCACGGGGCAGGTCGAAGAGGAGGACTGCGTCGTCAGCGGCTTTGAATTCCGGTGAGATGATATGGTTCGTGTGTTCCGGTGCAATGGCAAAGGAAACGAGCGTCGGCGGAACGGTGAGGTTTTCAAAGGTACCGCTCATGCTGTCTTTCCCGCCGATAGCGGCCACTTCCATGACCTGCTGGGCTACGAAAGCACCGAGGAGGGCGCTGACCGGCTGGCCCCAGGCCTTTTCATTGGTTCCCAGGCTCTGGAAGAATTCCTGCATGGTCAGATAGACTTTTTTGCGGTCGCCGCCGAGGGCTACCAGTTTGGCAATGGACTGGATGACGGCGTAGAGGGCACCGTGGAAGGGGCTCCAGATAGCCAGGTCCGGATCATAGCCATGGGTGAAGATGCTGGCCGTCGTCGTATTGCCGTGTTCGACCGGAATCTTGGCAACCATGCCTTCGACCGGCGTCTTCTGGTATTTGCCGCCAAAGGGCATGAGGACCGTGCGGGCGCCGATGGTGCTGTCGAAGCGTTCGGCCAGGCCCTGTTCAGAGGCGATATTCAGGGTACCCATGGTATCGAGCCAGGTCTTGGCGACGTCTTTGACTTCCGGAGCTTGAAGAAATCTTTGTCTTCCGGAGCGACGACGACGGCTTTGCGATGCTGGGTGACGCCGTTGGTATCGAGGAAAGCGCGGGTAATATTGACGACGTTCTGGTCGCGCCAGTGCATGACCAGGCGTTTTGTATCCGTAGCGACAGCGACGATCGTCGCTTCCAGGTTTTCTTCGGCGGCATATTTCATGAATTCATCGACGTGTTCCGGAGCGACGACGACAGCCATACGTTCCTGCGATTCGGAAATAGCCAGTTCCGTACCGTCCAGGCCTTCGTATTTCTTCGGGACTTTGTCGAGGTTGATGTCCAGACCGTCTGTCAATTCGCCGATAGCGACGGAGACACCGCCGGCACCGAAGTCGTTGCAGCGTTTGATGAGTACCGTGACTTCATGGCGGCGGAAGAGGCGCTGGATCTTGCGTTCCGTCAGGGCATTGCCCTTCTGGACTTCGGCGCCGCACGTTTCCAGGGATTCGACGGTATGTTTCTTGGACGAGCCCGTAGCACCGCCGCAGCCGTCGCGGCCGGTCTTGCCGCCGAGGAGAATGATGATGTCGCCAGGGAGCGGTTCTTCGCGAACGACGTTATTGCGCGGAGCTGCGCCGAGGACGGCACCGATTTCCATGCGCTTGGCAATGAAGCCGGGGTTGTAATATTCTTTGACTTCGCCCGTAGCCAGGCCGATCTGGTTGCCATAAGAGCTGTAGCCCTTGGCAGCGCCTGTCGTCAGCTTACGCTGGGGCAGTTTGCCGACGAGCGTATCCTTGACCGACTGGCGCGGGTCGCCAGCACCGGTGACGCGCATGGCCTGATAGACATAGGAACGGCCGCTCAAGGGGTCGCGGATACAGCCGCCCAGGCAGGTAGCTGCGCCGCCGAACGGTTCGATTTCCGTCGGGTGGTTATGGGTTTCATTCTTGAAGAGGAGGAGCCATTCTTCTTCGACGCCATCGACATCGACAGGGATGATGATCGTGCAGGCGTTGATTTCTTCCGATTCGTCAAGGTTATCGAGTTTACCGGCAGCTTTCAATTCTTTGACGGCAATAGTCGCCATATCCATGAGGGTCTGTGGTTTCTTACGGTTCAAGTTTTCCCGCGTCGTCTTATATGATTCATAAGCGCGCTGGATGGGCGCCGTAAACGTCCCGTTTTCAAAAGAAACATCCGTGAGTTCGGTCATGAACGTCGTATGACGGCAGTGGTCCGACCAATAGGTGTCGATGACGCGGATTTCCGTCACTGTCGGATTCCGTTTTTCTTCATCCCGGAAGTAGGTCTGGACGAACTTCAAATCGTCGAAGCTCATGGCCAGGCCCATGTGTGCCGACAGTTCTTTCAAAGCGGCGTCATCCATGGCATCGAAGCCGTCGATGACGGGGACGTCAGCCGGTTTTTCCCAGGGCATTTCCAGCGTCGAAACGGGGTCCAGCGAGGCTTCGCGGGCTTCGACGGGGTTGATGCAATAATGTTTGATGGCAGCGACGTCATCAGCGGATAAGCTGCCGGACAAAACGAGGACCTGTGCCGTGCGGACGAGGCTGTCGTTCTTCATGGTCAGCATCTGCAGGCACTGCATGGCCGAATCGGCGCGCTGATCGTACTGGCCCGGCAGATATTCGACGGCCAGGACCGTGTCGTCCTTGCCAACCGGCAATTCGTCATAGACGGCATCGACAGGCGGTTCGGAGAAAATCATATTTTTAGCCGCTTCAAAAGCCGCATCATCGAGCCCGGATACGTCATAGCGGTGGTAAATGTGAATATCGGTCAACCCTTTAATCAACAGGTTTTCCTGTAAATCAGTGAGCAATCGTTTTGCTTCGTCAGCAAAAACACCGTTCTTGGCAACATACAAACGTCGGATAGACTGCATGTCATGACCTCCCTCAAAGATAGATAACTTATCATTAGACAACTTTAGTATACCTGTTTTAAAACCATAAGTAAACTTAGAATTTTATTGACTTGCCTATAAAATCGTATTAGACTAGTACTATTATAGTAGACAATGTTTACCATTTTTCATCACAGGGAGGACATGGAAGTAATGGAAGAATTGAAACAGCGAATTTTACAGGATGGCCTGGTCATCGACAACCGGATTTTGAAGATTGATAACTTTTTGAACCAGCAAATCGATACGAACCTCATCAATCACGTCGGTCAGGAGTTCGCCCGCCGTTTCAAAGACGTACACATCGACCGCATCGTCACCATCGAGGCTTCGGGCATCGCCGTAGCCTATGCGGCTTCCCTGGCCATGGGCAACCTGCCTATCGTCTTTGCCCGCAAGAAGAAATCCCTGCTCACCAAGGGCGAACAGTATACGGCCAAGATCTACTCGTATACGAAAGAAGAAGAATATACGGCAACGATCAGCAAAGCCTATCTCCACGCCGGCGAATCGGTTCTCATCATCGATGACTTCCTGGCCAGTGGAGCTGCTGCCGTCGGCCTGACGGACATCGTCGCCAGGCAGGCTGTACTGTCGCCGGTATCGGCATCGTCGTCGAAAAGACTTTCCAGAGCGGCCGCAGGACGTTGGAAGATAAAGGCTTCCGCGTCGAATCTCTGGCCCGCATCGCCCGTTTTGAAAATAACAAACCTGTCTTCGTCGAATAAGGAGAATCATCATGCGCGCCCAATTTTTTGACGGTTTCGATTTTGCCACGTATAAATTCAGTATCGTCGCCATCGAAGAGGTGGACGACTTCTTTAACATCGAGGAATTCGGCCTCCATCCCATCATGTACAATGAAGCCTGCCTGCGCGGATATACGGCGATCTTCGGCTTCAACGATGAAAAGATGCTGACCCTCCATAAATTGCTGACCAATAACAACGGCATGGAACCGCCTGCCATCGACGGCATCCATCCCGTTTCCTTCCATTCGCCGGCAGGGGACCTGAAATATGAACTCAACCACGTCATGGATTACAGCGGGTCCATCCTCATCGCCAACAGCTTCATCGATAAATACTTCGTTCCCTTCGGTTTCCAGCTTCCCCATGCTTTCCGAAAAGTCTACGAGCTGACTTTCGACAAAGGCCTGTTTGTCAAGGTCCAGGACCACTCCCAAGAAGCACAAGAACTGCGCATCGAATACGAAGAACCCTTGAATTCCAAGAAGAAGCTCCAGATCAAATGGGGTAATTTGACCCATAAGTCGGAAGAATACGGATTCGACGACGAAACGATTGCGCAGTACATGGACCTCAGTTACGATACGAAATATTTATTTGATCACGTGTGATACATAGAAATCCCGGACAGCCGGCCATTGGCTCTGCAAGATGAGGCCATGGCCGGTTGCTGCTGTCTGGATAGGCATAGCGGCGATATCGGCGATGATGGCTTTATCGCTTTCAGAGGCAGGGGCAAAGACCCGTTCAAAATAGGGTTCGGTGCCTTTGAGGATGGCTTCCTTGGAATAACCGGCATCGACCGGCGGTTCTTCGGCTAAATACTGGCCAAAGAGGTCATTGGAGAAGAGGATTTTTTCCGAAGCCAGCCAGGTGACCATATTATCCGGCCAGTGGAGCCCCGGCGTATGGATGAACTGGAAGGTATAATCGCCTAACGTCAGGCTTTCGCCATGCTGGACGACGCGGAAATCAGCTTCCGGATACGTCGGCTGGAGCCGTTCCTTCGTGGCCGGCGTGCAGTAGATGGGCAGCTGGGGATGACGGTCCAGGACGGCCTGCAGGGCTCCGCTATGGTCTTCTTCGGAATGGTTGAGAATCAGGGCATCGATCTGGCTGACAGGCAGGACACTTTCGATGTCCTGGATATAGGCATCGGCTGCTTTATCGGGAACCGTGTCGATGAGGATATTCTGTTTCCCCCGAAGCAGGTAAGATAAAAAAGAAATGGAAATCTTCGGCTTCTTGATGGTCTTGCCAAAGACAAAGATGTGTGGATTCAGCGAGTATTTCATAGTGCAGCCCTCCTGGCAGTTTCATATTGTTTTTGAGGAATATAGTAACACTTGTAAATTTCACAAGCATCCATACAGCGGTTGCAGCGCAGACATTTAGTCATATCGACGCGGGGCCGCCGGATGCCGTCGGCGCAGGTCTGCATCGACAAAGCTTCATACGGGCAGATACTGATGCAACAGCCGCAGCCTTCACATTCCTTGCGGTTAAAATAATCGGGTGTAACCAGTCGGTCAATATGCGTTTTTTCCATCATACTCCCCCCTTTTCGTACACTTATACTATAGCAAAAATATCCAAATAAAACCGTTGCAAATACAACAAAAGAGGCTGTCGCATGAAGACAGCCTCTTTTTGTTAAGTTTTACTGTAGGGGTCGCCACGTGGGCGACCCGCTGGGTATTTATATGACGCCCATGACACCTGACTGGGAAATCACATATATCCAGGAACGGGCTTGCCACATGCAAGCCCCTACGAGCCACGAATCACTATCCACTAGCCACTAATTATTTAATTTTCCCAATGTCTTGGCGACGATGCGGGTCAGGAGGGCTACCGTATCGAGTTCGACCGATTCATCGGCGCTGTGGATGTCATGCGTCGTCGGGCCGACGGAGATGATGTCCAGTTTCGGGTTCATGGAGAAGAAGTACCCTGTTTCCAGGCCGCCGTGCATGGCTTCGATGCGGGCTTCTTTGCCGGCTTCTTCCTTGTAAACGTCAGCGACGAGGGGAACGAGTTTACTGTGCGGATTTTCCGTCCAGGCCGGTTCCGGCGAAGCCAGTTCGATGTCACAGCCTGTCAACTCTGCGTAAACGGGGAGGATAGCCATCAATTCGCGCAGGCGGGCATCGGCCGAAGCGCGGGGGAAATACTGGATGGCGACATGGTCGCCTTCAGTCCGGATCGTACCGATGTTGGCCGACAGGTCCGGCAGCTTCGGCAGCAGCTGGTTCATGGCGAAGACGCCGCAGTGAAGGATGTTCAGCAGGCTGACCAGATTCTTCGTATCGTCAGCCGAGAAGGTCTGGGCCGGTACGTCGGCACTTTCGACGAGGAAGTGGGCGTTCTTTTCGACTTCACCATACACTTCCGCGATTTCGGCCTGTTCTTCGCCGACGGCTTTCTTCACCGTTTCACCTGCGTTTACATCGTCGACAACGATGACAGCCGAGGCTTCCGACGGGATAGCATTGGCAGCTACGCCACCCGTGATAGATGCCAGGACATAGGATACGCCGGCCTGGGCAATGCGGCGGAGGGCCAGGCTCAGGGCCTTGATGGCGTTGCTCTTGCCGTCGTTGATGGTTTCACCGGAATGGCCGCCGGCAAAGTCTTTGGCTGTGATAGTAAACGCCTGTTTACCTTCAACAGCCTGCCAGTGGATGGGCCGGCTGAAATGCGTATGGACGCTGCCGGCCGAGCCGACACAGAGGACATCCATGTATTCAGAGTCACAGTTGATGATGTACTGCACATCCTGGACGTATTTCGGATCCAGATGGGTAGCCCCGGTCATGCCCGTTTCTTCATCGACCGTAAAGATGAGGCGCAGCGGGCCGTGCTGGATATCCTGCTGGATGAGATACAGCGCCAAGGCGACGGCAATGCCGTCATCGGCACCGAGGCTGGTCCCATCGGCGTGGAGGATGTTGCCTTCGCGGACCAGTTTGATTTCACTGGTCAAGGGGTCGAAATCGACGCCGGGCTTGGCGACGCAGACCATATCCATATGGCCCTGGAGGACCGTAAGCGGCCAATCTTCGCAGCCCTTGCTGGCCGGAACATTGGCGATGACATTATATACTTCGTCCTGTGTTACATCGGCAACGCCCAGTTCATGGAGACGGCTGACGATATAATCGCTGACGCCTTTTTCATGGTGGGACGGACGCGGATGCTTGGCCAGTCCTGCAAATTCGTGGATGACACCTTCAATGATTTCATGATCGTTCATATGACAAACGCTCCCTTCAAAAAGTCTCTGCGATTGACTTGCTTAATCGTTTATTTATTATACCACGGACGAGGCGCATCGGGCTACTATCCGCATGTGTATATTTTTGCTTGCGAAAAAGTAATTATACAGCTGTTTTTCCGCGTACAGTGTACAAATTGATATATGACGAATGCAAAAAAATTGAGTATAATATAAGCGTCAGTGAAGTTGTACGTTTTAGTACTGCTTAATTTTTATTTGGGAGGTTTTTCTATGAAACCACAATCAAATCTGACTGTGAACTACCCAAGTATGCCGGAATTGACGGCCCGCGGTATGATCCTCGGCGCCCTGATCACCGTTATCTTTACGGCTTCCAACGTATACCTGGGCTTAAAAGTCGGCCTGACGTTCTCGTCGTCCATCCCGGCTGCAGTCATCTCCATGGCAATCCTGCGCATGTTCAAACATTCCAACATCCTGGAAAATAACATGGTACAGACGCAGGCATCTGCTGCCGGCACTTTATCTGCAATCATCTTCATCCTGCCGGGCTTGCTCATGCTGGGGTACTGGCAGGGCTTCCCGTTCTGGCAGACCCTGCTGCTCTGCGCCTGCGGCGGCTCTCTCGGGGTCTTGTTCACTATCCCCCTGCGCCGGGCTATGGTCGTCAACAGCGACCTGCCGTATCCGGAAGGCCGGGCTGCTGCTGAAATCCTGAAAGTCGGCAGTGAAATCCGCAAGGAAGAAGCCAACGGCGAAGACACAAGCAAAAAAGAAACAGGCATGAAAGATATCGTCGGCGGCACGGCCCTGGCTGGTCTCTTCAGTCTCTGTTCCAACGGCTTCCACGTCGTTTCTTCCGAATTCAGCTACTGGCTCTCGTTCGGCAAAGCCGTCACCCAGATTCCCCTGGGCTTTTCGACAGCCCTCCTCGGCGCGGGTTACCTCATCGGCATCGCCAGCGGCATGGCTATCTTAGTCGGTACGCTCCTGGCCTGGTACGTCTTCGTTCCCTATCTGACGTCGGTCATCACGCCGGCTGAAGGCCAGAGTGCCGCCGCTTTCGCCAAGGCCATCTGGCTCAGAAAGTCCGCTTCATCGGTGCCGGCTGCATCGGTATCGCCGCTGTCTGGACCTTGATCCGCCTGGCCAAACCGGTCGTCGACGGCATCAAGATGTCCATCAACGCATTGCGCGCCAACGATACGGAAGAAAAGAAGATACTCCATCATACGGACATCGACATGTCGCCGAAATCGGTCGGCCTGGTCTTCCTGGCCATCCTTATCGGCTTGTTCATCACTTTCTACACCTTCGTCAGCAACGCCGGCCTTTCCATGTCGGTAACGCTCATGTTCATCGTCGTCGGCATCCTGGTCGCCATCCTCATGGGCTTCTTCGTCGCTGCTGCCTGCGGTTACATGGCAGGCCTCATCGGCACGTCGGCCAGCCCGATTTCCGGTATCGGCATCCTGGGCATCATCGTATCGTCCCTGGTCGTCCTCGGTATCGGCTCTTCGGCCGGTGTCTTTGAAACCATGCAGGGCACGCAGTTCGCTACGGCCTTTGCTATCTTCATCACCAGCGTCATCGTCAGCATCGCTTCTATTTCCAACGATAACCTGCAGGACCTCAAGACAGGCTACCTCGTCGGCGCTACGCCGTGGAAACAGCAGGTCGCCCTCATCCTGGGCTCGATCATCGGCTCCTTCGCCATCGCTCCGGTCCTGAACCTGCTCTATCAGGCCTATGGCTTCACCGGTGCCCTTCCCCGTGCCGGCATGGATCCGACCCAGGCCCTGGCAGCTCCGCAGGCAACCTTGATGACGACCATCGCCCAAGGTATCTTCAGTGCCAGCCTCGACTGGAACTACATCCTCTTCGGTGTCGGTATCGCCGCCATCATCATCGACCTCATTTTGACGAAAAACACGAAATCCCTGGCATTGCCGCCGCTGGCTGTCGGCATGGGCATTTACCTGCCGCCGACACTGGAAATCCCTCTGGTCATCGGTTCGGTCATGGGTTATCTCATCCATAAGTCCCTGAAAGCCCGCGCTGCCCGCCGCAGCCCTGGCCACGAAGAAGAAGACGTAGAAGCCTGCAATCATCGCGGTGTCCTCTTTGCATCGGGCCTCATCGTCGGCGAAAGCCTCATGGGCGTCATCATCGCCTTGCTCATCGTCGTTTCCGTTACTTCCGGCGGCAGCGAAAACCCGCTGGCCCTGGTCGGCAAAGACTTCCAGTCTACAGCTGATATCCTCGGCCTGCTCTGCTTCATCGCCATGATCGCCATCTTCGTCCGCCACATCTTGATTACCAAGTTCAATCCGGAAGATGCCGAAAGCAAGTAAGGAATATGCCGCTTACATTAGAATTTCATTAAAATTTCGACAAAATCCTCAAAAAAAGTCCTCGTACACAATACATTTTTTGGTACGAGGGCTTTTTTTGCATATTTCTTCTTTTCCCCTAACGGCGTATAATAAGGGTATCCCGCAGACTATCCTGCGAGTCCACTTTAAAGGAGGTCCTTTCTTTGTTCTTTCCCAAACTCGACAAGCAATCCCTGACCGACGGTATCGTCATCCCGCAGATGGTCAAAGTACACCAGTCTTTCCCCCATAAAGATTTAGACGATCCCGTGGGCACACTGAAACAGCAGCTCCTGGCTCTCGATGAAAAGACGACGGCCAGCCTGCCTGGTAAACGCATCGGCATCACAGCCGGCAGCCGCGGGCTCCCGCACTACAAGGAAATCATGAAAGCCCTGTGTGACCAGCTCAAGGCCTGGGGCGCCAAGCCCTTTGTCTTCCCGGCTATGGGCAGCCATGCCGGAGCCACCGCTGAAGGCCAAAAAGCCCATTTAGCCCAGTTCGGCATCAATGAAGACTATTTAGGCGTCCCCGTCCTTTCCACCATGGACGTCGTCGAAGTCGCTACATTGGACGATGGCTTCCCGGTCTACTGCGATAAAAACGCCTACGAAGCCGACGGCATCATCTTATTCAACAAGATTAAACCGCATACACACTTCAAATATAAACACGAATCAGGTCTGCTGAAGATGATCTGCATCGGCTGCGGCAAGCACAAAGGCGCTTCGACCTTCCACGGCCGGGGTTATGACGCTTTCGGGCCCAACCTGGAACGCGTATCGAAAGCCTTCTTGCAACATGTAAACGTCGTTTTCTCCGTCGGCATGGTCCAGAGCCCCAGCGATGACATCGCCGCCCTGGAAGTCATCCCGACCGATAAATTCTTTGAACGCGATGCCGCCTTGCAGACCATGGCCAAAGCCGAAATGCCCCGGCTGAACGACTGCCCCACATCGACGTCCTCATC
>NZ_APHY01000071.1 GCF_000417505.1 Megasphaera sp. NM10 | reverse complement strand
CGGCCATTCTCTTTTCGATAGGATTGTATAATATAGACACTTTTGTTTTTGCCAGTTCCTGTAACAGCGGCATACATAAAAACCACCTCTCACAGGGTATTATACCATATAGCACGATATAGCACAAATAAAAACAGAAAATTTGACAAAAAGACGCGCTTGTTTACTGGCTTCATGGGCATTTTTTTATGAATTAAGTGTCAAACTCCCGGGAAACCTCTCAGTCAGCTGCGCTGACAGCTCTCCTATCAGGAGAGCCTTTGCGAGCCAATAGTCGCGAGCCACGAGCCACGAGCCACGAGCCGCGAGCCACTAGCCACTAGCCACTAGCCACGAAATATATGGTATAATAGGGGAAAACAGAAAAGGGGAACTGCCATGAGTATGCATCATGAAGTAGGCATTACTTGTCCGAAATGCCAGAAGGCCGGCGTCTTCACGGTATGGGACAGCATCAATACGAAACTGGATCCGGACATGAAGGACCGCGTCAAGTCGCTGGAAGCTTTTCGCTACCACTGCGGCCACTGCGGGACAGACGTCCAGGTCGATTACGGCTTCTTGTATCACGACATGGACCATCATTTCATGGTCTTCTACGCGCCGACGGATAAGGACCAGGAAAATGCCGACCGCGATATGGCCGACGGCCAGGATAAATTCAAGGCCATGGTCGAGAAGGCAGGCTATGTCTTCCGCCTGGTCCGCAGCAAAGCCGATTTGTTGGAAAAAATCGCCATCTTTGAAGCCGGTCTCGACGACCGCCTGATGGAATTGACCAAGGCCGCTGCCCTGGCTCAGGTCGGGGAAAAGGATAAGGATTTCACCGTTACAGAAAGCCATTTCGGCACGGCTGACGACGGCTCCCTGCGCCTGAATCTAATCGACGGGACCCATGGCCAGCAGGCCTATGTCGACTTTGCCAACGGTCTGGGCCAGCTCTATGGCCAGTTTGAAAAGAACTTTGCCGCCGACCTGCCGGCAGAAGATGCCGTCCTGGCCCGCATCGACGCGGGATGGACTCAGCAGTTCTTGAATAAATATTTATATAATTAGGGGAGGGATTTCCATGTCGAAACTCGTCGTCGTCATTCAATGCGATATCGTCACCAAACGCTGCAGCGGCTATGCCTGCATGAACACCTTTGTCAACCGTAAAGATACTTTTGCCGATTATCCGCCCGATACGCGCTTCCTCATGATGACCTGCGGCGGCTGCTGCGGGGCAGGGCTCTCGGCGAAACTGGAAAATCTGGGCAGGAAGCTGAAGAAATACGGCGATGCCAAGGAAAATGTGACCATCCACTTCGCGTCGTGCATCGTGTCCGACAGCTATCACCGGCCGCCCTGTCCTTTCCGCAATTATATGGCCCAGATCATCGAACGCAAAGGCTATCCCCTGGTCCACGGGACTTATATTTCCCGCATGACCGAAGAAAAACGGAAGCAAGGGACTTATCATGCCTTATAAAAAGGGGAGGAGCCTCGTCGCAGCCGTCCTGATGGTCAGCCTTCTTGGCGGGGGACCGGTCTTCCTGCCACTGCCCGGCGTGGCTGCTGCAGGAAATGCCGTCGTCGATAAGAAAGCTATGAAACAGGCCGATTGGCAGCTGGCTGAGGCCTACGGCCGGCCCATGCTCGACGTCCCGGCCGGTGCCGATACGATTATGGGTCCGGCGACGATCCCGGCCCGCCAGATGGTCCATTTCATCCGCCAGCGCAATCCTCATCCTAAGCTGAATGCGCCGCTGGAAGAGGTCGTCCAGGCCTATTATGACGAAGCCGGCCGCGAAGGCATCCGGCCCGACGTGGCCCTCTGCCAGGCCTTGAAGGAAACGGGCTACTTTGCCTATGGCGGCGATGTGTCGCCAGACCAGAACAATTTCTGCGGCCTCGGCGCGACGGGAAATAAAGTCGCCGGTGCCCGTTTCGCTACGCCTCAGCTCGGCGTGCGCGCCCATATCCAGCATCTCCTGGCTTATGCCAGCACAGAGCGGCCCAAGACGGCCATCGTCGATCCCCGCTATGAACTGCTGGCCGAAAAACATCCCGAACTCTATGGTAAGGTCGATTCCTGGACGGGCCTCAATGGCCGCTGGGCCGTGCCGGGGAAGCATTACGGCCAGGAAATCCTCTGGATGTGGACCGAAGCCCAGACGCCGGACGGTACGAATGACAGCCTGATTACGGGCTTCGAGAGAGTCTTTGCCCATCCCGACGACGCCCAGGCCTATCTATACCGGGGCATCCTCTTCTTCAACCGCCAGGACTACTGGCTGGCCGAACGGGACTTCCGGCGCGCCCTGGAACTGGACAAGACGTCACCGGCGGCCTGGTACGACCTGGCTTTGACGCAACAAAAAAGAGGGGAGCCCGAAGCTTCCCTCACCAGTTATGACCAGGCCATCGCCTGCCGCCCGGAATATCTGCAGGCCTGGTATAACCGCGGCCTGGCCGCCATGGACCTGCACCGGGACGACGAAGCCCTGCGGTCCTTCCAGGAAATCCTGCGCTTTTCGCCGCAATCGGCCGATGCGGCCAACGCCATGGCCATCGTCTATCTCCGCCAGGGAAAATATGACGCCGCCGGCTCGTGGCTGGAAAAGGCCGGCCAGATCAATTCGGCCAATCCCAGGGTCCAGGCCAATCGCCAGCAGTTCCAAGCCTACCGGCGGTAGCTGTATTTGAATTTCATCAATTTATCCATCAAATATTCCAAGTGACTCTTTTCTGCCTTCATCGGTCCATCGGTCGTCTGTACCAGGTGGGCCGTTTCTTTTTTCTGATTGAATTCCACGTCATAGCCATGGGTCACCATCAAGGCTTGTTCCAATCCATAGATTAACATAAGCACTGCCCCCTTTTTTAGTCTGGAAACAACAAAAGATGCAACGGCGAAATAAATGCTGCGTTGCATCTTTTGTCTTACTATTCTGTTTGTGCTTATATTATATAACTTTATAACGGAAAAATCAATAAAATATTTTGATAAAATGTTAAAAAGCTTAAATAAAGCGTAACACAAAGGCTCTCCTAATAGGAGAGCTGTCAGCACAGCTGACTGAGAGGTTGCGTTTGAAAGTTTGACATATGTAAGCATGAGATGTGGTGAAATATCATAACGGACCGCGAACTGCGACCTGCGACAGGCGACAGGCGGGACGCCTTTTAGGCGTCCCCTACAACTATTTCCTTATCTATGAGGTCGCCCAGGCGGTCGGCGTGATGGCTGGCGATGATGAGGGTCTTGCCGGCTGCTTTCAGGCTGGGCAGGAAGTCTTCCAGCCAGGCCAGGCCGTCGGCGTCGAGGTAGCTTTCCGGTTCGTCCATGGTCCAGACCTGGGGGTTCATGGTCAGGATGGAGGCGATGGCCGTCCGTTTCTTTTCGCCGCCTGACAGGGTGTAAGGCGGACGGGATGCCAGCCGGGTCAGGCCCAGGAGTTCCAGGGCATCGTCGACGCGCTGGCGGATATCTGCCGGTTTCAGGCCCATCTGGACCGGGCCGAAGGCCAGTTCTTCGCGGACGCTGCTGCAAAAGAGCTGGGAATCGGGATTCTGCCAGACGTAACCCACACGCTGGTGGAACCACTTGGAATAGGCGTGGTCCCGCATCTTGCCGGCCGTGATGATTGTGCCGTCAAAGGAATACGTTCCCTGCTGGGGGAAAATCAGGCCGTTCAGCAGGCGCAGGAGCGTCGATTTTCCGGAACCATTGGGACCGCTCAGGAGGACGGCCTGGCCCGGTTCGATGGTTTCTGTAAGGTGGCTGAGGATGGGCCTGTCGTCATAGGCGAAACAGACGTCGTCGAGTTGAATCATGAGAACACTCCTTCCAGGCGGATGAAGAGATAGGCATAGGCCAGCAGGAACAGGATGAGCAGGGCCGCAGCCGGCGTGAAACGGCGTTTCCTGCCGCCGTCATAGGCCGTGTATTCGCCAGTGAAACAGCGGCAGCGCATGGCTTCGTACATGTCCTGGGACAGGCGCTGGGACTTTTGCAGCATGACGCCGGCGACGCCGCTCAGGGCCGCTTGTTTGTCAGGATTGTGGCCGACAGAACGCAGCTTAAGGGCCGTCAGCAGTTCCGACGCTTCCTGGCCCAGGATAGCGATGTAGCGCAGTGTCGTGTCCAGGATGAAGATGACCAGCGATGGGATGCGGAAGGTCCGCAGGGCGCCGGTCAGTTCATGCCAAGCCAGATTTTCCTGCAAGAGCATCAACGCCGTCACGGTGAGGAAGGTCTTGCCGGGCAGGAGCAGGGCATAGCGGCCGTTGCCCAGGAGAATGGACGGCGCGACGATGACGGCGCAGAACAGAGCGGCTGCCAGGGCGGCGCCGAGGACTTGGCGCAGCTGCCGGCCGCGATGGAAGCAGAGGAGGACCAGTTCGCCAGCCAGGACGGCCCAGAGGAAGGCCGTCGTCCGGGCCAGGACGACGAAGAGGACCATGACCAGGGTTGCCAATAAGGGCGGCGCCGCGCCGATGGGACGGGTTGGCCGCAGGCCCTGGCTGCGCAGGGCCGTCAGGATGGATACGAGGCGGAGCAGGGAGCGGGAAATGAAATAATCCCAGTCGCTGCCGGGATTATATATTTCCTCGCGGGCTGCCCATTCAGGGAGCTTCATGGGTAAGCCTCCTTAATGCTGGGCCGGCGTATCGAAGGTCGGCCGGGATGGCAGGAAGGACGCGATGACTTTGAAGATGATGATGAGCAGGGCTGTGCCGACGATGGCCGAAATGATGTAGCCTGCGGCATCGGGCAGGCCGGCGATGGCGTAGTCCGGCATGAGGGCGTCGAAGGAAAAGCCCTGTTCCATGCCCGATGGCGTATAGCCAGGGCAGAGCCGAAGAAATCCGTATCGGCCAGTTCTTCGGCATCCCATTCGCCCCAGGCCGTGCCGGCGGCCAGTAAGCCCAGCGGCGTGGCGGCGATGAGGGCGGCCAGGAGTCCGAAGAGGGACTTGCTCGACGACGGGGCCTGGACCGCATGGAAGAGGTCTGGCGACGTCTTGCGCAGATAGGTCAGGATGCCTGTCGTGAAGACGACTTCCGCCAGGCCGAACAAGGTCAGGTGGCCGATCATCATGGCTGGAATGGAAATCCATAACGGATAGGGGCAGTACAGGGCCTGGCCGGCTCCGTCCGTAAAGAGCAGGGGCTGGATGCCGAATTCCACAGCCGCACAGAAGGCCGCGGCGTTGATGCCGATATAAGCGCCGATACCGGCGGCTATCGTTTCTGACGGGATGACTTTTTTCAGGCCGTGATAGATGAAATATCCTGTAAAGGGCAGGACGAAGGCCATGTTGAAGCAGTTGGCACCGAAAGCCAGGATGCCGCCGTCGCCGAAGAACAGGGCCTGGATGAGCAGGGCCACGCTGACGGCCAGACAGGCCGCGTACGGCCCGAAGAGGATGGCGATGAGCGTACCGCCCACGGCGTGTCCCGTCGTACCGCCGGGCAGGGGGATGTTGAACATCATGGCCAGGAAGGAAAAGGCCGCAGCAATGCCGAGGAGGGGCAGCTTTTCACGGGGCACCGTTTCCTTGACCTTGCGGATAGAGAGCAGCCAGATGGGAACCATGACGGCGCCGAGGACGCCGCACGTCGAAGGGCTCAGATAATTTTCAGGTATATGCATGGATAGACCTCTTTTCCGTAATATAATAACCATTATCCCTATTTTACTGAAAAATAGCAAAAAATATAAGCCATAGGGGGGATAGAAAATGCGGAGGCCTCTGTTCGAAAATGCGGAGGCCTCTGTTCCATGATATAATATGATATTGAATCTATAGAAAGTGAGTACAAAGCATGATTGATTTTCACGATATTCTGGACCGCATGAATCAAAACCAGCGGATCAACTTCGATAAAGTTTTCCAGCGCATGGCCCGGCGCTGGCAGCAGGACGGCGTCAAGCCGCGCATCCTGCTCCATTCCTGCTGCGGCCCGTGCAGTACGGCCGTCCTGGACCGGCTGACCGGCGTGGCCGACGTGACGGTCTACTATTTCAACCCCAATATCCATCCGGAAGCGGAATACCGGCGGCGGGAACTCGTCCAGAAACAGTTCATCGCGGCCTATAATGAAAAAACGGGGCACGCCGTCCAGTTCCTGGCCGCTCCGTATGAACCGGATACGTATTTCAAAGCTGTCCAGGGCCTGGAAGACGAACCCGAAGGCGGCGCCCGCTGCCGCGTCTGCTTCATCCAGCGCATGAAAGCGACGGCCGAAAAAATGCAGGAACTGGGCTATGATTACTTTACGACGACCCTGACCGTCAGTCCCCATAAGAATTCCCAGGTCATCAACGAAGTCGGCCGGGACATCGAAGACCAGTACGGCTACGCTTATTTGCCGACGGACTTCAAAAAGAACAACGGCTTCCTCACATCGACGAAAATGACCGAAGCCTACCACCTCTACCGCCAGCCCTACTGTGGCTGCATCTTCGGTGCCCGCGACCAGGGCCTGGACTTAGAAAAAATCCGCCACGATGCCGAAGTTTTTCTGGCGGAACATAAGTAGGGAACGCAGGCCGCAGTTCGCCGTTCGCAGGTCGCCGCGGTCCTGCGGACCGCAAAAAAATACACGGCCCATGGCCTTGTGCGTAGGAGACGTCCAGAGCCTTTTTGGCCCGTCAGGTGCCGACCAACGGAAAGCTCAGGACAGTTGCCAAAACGGACAGCAGTGGCTGGCGTCTCGCTGTGAGAATCTCGTAGGCGATAAACTATTGGTTTGTGAGCTATTATGGGAAGAATATTTTTGCCCCGTCAGGTGCTGGCCGATGGAAAGTGCAGGGCCGTTGCCGAAACGGAGGAATGCTGGAGCTCTTGATAAAGGTGGATGAGGAGGTCTTCCTTTGGCATTGGTGTATCTTTGCTTGAGGTTTTTATACTTTATAATGTATAATATGTTTTAAGTATTATGTTACGATATTTAGATTGCATAGGCTTATAAATCAGAGAGGGATACATCATGGAAAAACAAATTAGTGATCGAAGCTTAGTTGATTTGTTGTTTAAAACTATTAAAGAATTTTATTTGAAAAGCGAAAATATTGTTTCTGACTGTAAAAAATATGATAGATGTAGATTGATATCGACTTTGTTATCATTAGACGAAAAACATGAATACATAAAAATTTTCTGTGATGACGAAAAAGGAAGAATATTATCTGTACAGAAACCGATGCAGCTTCCTCTCTGTCCAGAACCTACCCCATCAATTTCTCCGTGGTTAATGAAGGATTGGATGGATTATCGGGTAGAAATAAAGATACAAAATGTTAATGAAGAAACAGGTGAAAAATTTAGTGATGTTCCAGAACGAATAGCTTCATTTCATTGTTGGGAAAATAAACGAAAAAATTGGGTAGCAGAACGAGTTCGGTTAAATAAGATTGATAATGTTTTTAAATCTTTTTATACATTACATAATGATTTTCAAGGCCAAGCAGATGAAAGCGAACTTTTGTATGCGTTTGGCTTATTTGTTGACTCGTCTGATAAAAATATTTGTCATCCTTTGTTTACGAAAAGAATACGCATTGCTTATGAAAACATAGAGAACAATATTATTTCTTTGTTTGATACGGATGAAGAAATTAAATTTGAAAGCTCATTTTTTAAAAATATAAGCGATGCAAAAATGTTACATTTAGGGAAAATTTCTACTGATTTAGAAAATACAGAAATTCATTTAAATCAAGAAGAAGGTACTGCTGAATTTTTGAAAAGAGTCATTCATTATTTAACTCCTAATGGAGAATTTTTAACACACGGTGAAGAAATGACTCAGCGATTTATTGTTACTTATTCACCAATGATTATTTTACGGAATAAAAATTCTGGCATTATTGAATATTTGGATAAATCTATGGACGCTATTCAAAATGGATTGGAAATTCTATAATGGGCCTGTGAATTCAGACCAGTACTGAAAATTTTAAGAGTGCATGATATAGTATTAAGTAACGAAAATTGGAGGATGCTATCATGCCAAGAAAAAAGTACACTTCTGAATTTAAGACCAAGATTGTTCTGTCAATTCTTCAAGGCGACAAGGAATTCAATGTCATCTGTTCTGAAAACGGCCTGAACCCAAACATGGTCAAGAAAATGGAAGCAAYGAAT
>NZ_APHY01000070.1 GCF_000417505.1 Megasphaera sp. NM10 | reverse complement strand
YCAACGACGTCCTGTCTATCGACAACATCGTCAAGGAAACGTACATCAAGATCCTCGATGTCTTTCCCATGCTGTACGATTTGATGTACTATTCGTCACAAGGATATAAGAAGGGACTCGTCGTCAAGACGCTCTTTGCCTGGGGCCTCAAGCGGCGGATGCTCAGGGTATTGGCCGAAAAGAAGCCCGATGTCCTCGTCTTTACCCATCCCTTCCCGGCAGGGGCGGCAGCGCTCCTCAAGCGCCAGCACCGCCTCGATATCCCCCTGGTCGGCGTCATCACCGATTTTGCCATCCATCAGCTCTGGGTCTATCCTCAGATCGATGTCTACTGCGTCGCCGCGTCCCAGCTCAAGGACCTGCTCGTCGAACAGGGCATCGATGCCGGCAAGATCGTCGTCTCCGGGATCCCCGTGCGCAAGGCCTTTGAACAGGAACGCTGGCATTGGGATGCCGCCCATAAGGCGGATAAGAACGTCCTCATCATGGGCGGCGGCCTGGGCATGGGTTCCATCAAACAGTCCCTGACGCTCCTCGACCGCCTCGACGCCGTCGACAGCTTCACTGTCGTCACCGGCTACAATGCCGATCTCTATGACGAACTGTCCAAGATGCGCAGCGAACTGCATCACGACGTCAACATCCTGGGCTATACCAACCGGATTCCCCAGCTCATGTGCCAGGCATCGCTGCTGGTCACCAAACCAGGCGCCCTGACCTGTACCGAAGCGGCCGCCGTCCAGGTACCGATGGTCCTTTATAGTCCCATCCCGGGCCAGGAAGAAGCCAATGCGACGTACATGCAGGCCAAAGGCTGTGCCCGCTGGGTCAAGAAGCAGGAAGACCTCGTTTCCGTCGTAGCGGACCTGTTGACACATCCCGATAAGCTGGCAGCCATGTCCGAAGCCAGCCTCGACTGCCACCGCGACGGTGCGCGGATCATCGGCAAGGAAATCGTCCGCCTTCTGCGGCCCCAGACAGCGGGAACGGCGGCGGACTTGATATATGAACACTGAGAAAAGGGTCTCCTCGGTTTCGCTCTGCGAAGCAAGAGGAGTTTTTTTCCAAAAGGAGTAATTTTTTCATGGAATTCCAACTTTTTCATACGACCCTGTCGGCGTCGCTGCTGCTCTTCATCATGGCCGGCGGCTTCCTGGCCGGTTTCGTCGATTCCATCGCCGGCGGTGGCGGCCTCATCTCGCTGCCCGTCCTTTTGGCAGCCGGCCTGCCGCCGCACCTGGCCATTGGGACTAATAAATTTTCCGCGACCTTTGGCGCCGTCATGAGCGCCTGGCAGTTCTGGCGGGCTGGCAAGGTCGACATGAGCCTCTTGAAGCGGATCCTGCCGGGGACCTTCATCGGCGCCATCCTGGGTTGCCTGGTCATGCTGCACTTGAAGAGCGAATGGCTCCAGCCCATCATCATCATCGCCCTCATCGCGGCAGCGGTCTTCGTCTTCAGCCAGCGTCAGCTCGGCGCTGCCAGCACGTACAGCGGCAATACCCGGAAGAACGTCCTGGCCGCCCTGGTCATGGCCTCGGCCATCGGTTTCTATGACGGCTTCATCGGGCCGGGGACGGGGACTTTCCTCATCGTCGGCTTTGCGGCCTTGGGCTTCGACTTCGTCACGGCTGCCGGCAATGCCAAGATCCTCAACCTCATGAGCAATGTGACGTCCTTCGTCCTCCTCATCTGGTGGGGCCAGATCCTCTACGTCTACGGCATCGCCATGGCCCTGTGCATCTTTGCCGGCGCCTTCTTCGGTTCCCGCCTGGCTATCCGCCGGGGTACGGGCTTCGTCCGCCTGGTCATGCTGGCCGTCACAGTCGTCCTCATCGGCAAATTGGGCTTATCTTATTTTGGTATTATGTAGGAGGGACGCTATGGATACGGTACTCATCAGCGGCGGCACGTCGGGCATCGGCCTGGCGGCAGCGGCGGTCTTACTGGAAAGGGGCTGGAACGTCGCCATCAGCGGCCGCCATCGGGAAAAAGGGGAGGCCGCCCTGGCGGCGTTGTCTGCGCCGGACCGGACCTGGTATATCCAGGGCGACGTGGCCTGCGACGACGACTGCCGCCGGATGGTCGAAGAGACGGTTTCTCACTTCGGCGGCCTCGACGGTTTGGTCACGTCGGCCGGCGTCTATGAACAAGGCCTCTTGGAAAATGTCACGCCTGCCGACATGCAGCGCCTCTTTTCCATCAATGTCTTCGGGACAATCTCGCTCTGCCGCTATGCCCTGCCGCACTTGCGGCGCCGGCCGGGCAGTATCGTCACCGTCAGCAGCGACGCCGGTCTCCAGGGCAACATCGCCTGCGCTCTCTACGGGGCGACGAAAGGCGCCGTCGTGGCCTTCACCCAGTCCCTGGCCCTGGAAGCGGCACCGCACCAGATACGGGTCAACTGCGTCTGTCCCGGTGACGTGGAAACGCCTATGCTGGAGCAGCAGCTCCGGGACCATCCCGATACGACGCGGGATGCCATGAAAGAGCAGTATCCCTTGTACCGACTGGCCCGGCCCGATGAAGTGGCCAAGGCCATCGCCTTTCTCTTGAGCGATGACGCGTCGTTCATTACCGGCGTGGCACTTCCTGTCGATGGGGGTTTGACAAGCTGGTAGAAACATGGGAAAATATAGAGTATAAATTTTAATACGTTAAAGAATGGGGTGTTTGTTATGGCAGAAGAAGTATACAAAGAAGAAGCCAAGACTGTAGAAGAACTGCAGGCAGAAATCGCCGCATTGAAACAGGAACTGGCCGACATGAAGGCCCAGTCCCAGCCGGCCGACGATGCCGCAGCCAGTGTCGTCAAGGCCATGGAAGAGTCGACAGAAGACAAAGACGTGAAAGTCGAAATGTTGTGCCGCTGGGCTGCAGCCCGGGCCGGTGCCATCGTCATTGCGCCGCTCGTCGGGACCGTCGCCCTCATGGCCAACGAAGTCTATCTGGTCAGCCGCATTGCCAAGGTCTATGATGTCAAACTGAGCGAACGGGCCCTCATCGCCTTCCTCGGCGCCGTCGGCAGCCGCGTCGCCGGCAGCTGCTGACGACGATTATTCCTTTCAGCGCCATCCAGGTACCTGTCGCCGTCGGCATCACTTACAGCCTGGGCCGCGTCACCCAGCGCTGGCTCAAGGACGGCATGCCTACCGACATGGGTCCCTACGTCGACATGATGGGCGAATGGAAGGATAAGGCTCGGGAACAAGTCGACAAACTCAAGGAAAATCCCTTGAAGAACGTCCCCCTCGGCGATGAAACCATCGACTTCATGAAGAAATGGGGCGGCGTCGCCAAGGACCGCTTCCAGGACGTCAAGGAAAAAGGGGAAGAACTCTATCACACCGTCCGCCATCACGACGACCTGGTCGATGAAATCGTAGAAGAAAAGGTCGAAGAAACCAAGGCCGGTGAAGCCGAAAAGGCAGAAGGAACGGCAGAAACTGCCGAAACTGTGGAAACAGCCGAAGCCACGGCTGAAACGACGGCAGCTGCCGAACCGGAAACGGCAGCGGCTGCAGACGGCGATACGGCGTCTGTCAAAGACAAGGTGAAAGCCGCCGTAGAAGATGCCAAAATCCCTTTGGAAGATAAGAAGTAAGGTGAAGGCCCATGTGGAAGGTACTGCGCTTTTTTGCACGTTTTTATACACCTGGCAAATTCGTCACCTTTGTCCACAAGACAGGGAGGAAGATCCACTTTTTGCCGAAGCTCCTGACGATTTTTTACTGTATGCAGGATGAAGACACGCCGAAATTCATCAAATTGGCCCTCATGGGGGCCTTGGGGTATGTCATTCTGCCCTTTGATTTCGTGCCCGATGTCTTTGCCGGCTTCGGCTGGCTCGATGATGCCGCCGTCGTCGCTGCGGCCCTGCGCCTGGCCGGGACTTACGTCAAGCCGGAACACCGTGAAAAAGTACGTCATATGTTCCCGTTCTTCCGCGTCCGCGTGTGAAGGCGGGGAAAGCCGTCTGAAGGGCTTTGCCATCATGCACGGTCCATTTACTTATCGTTTGTAGTAGGGAGTTTGTAGTTTGTAGAAGATGGCTTTAAATTTAAAAATATTTACTAAAAACTACAAACTGCAAACTTAATACTCAAAAAGCGGCTGTCTTTATGGGACAGCCTCTTTTTCCTTTGACAAACATAGTTCCTCATCGTAAAATAGTATGAGTGTGCATGATGTAAGATGCATATAGTTAGGAGTTAAGAACTTATGATTACTGTCGTTGAAAAAGTGCGGTTCTATGAAACCGACATGATGGGCATTGCCCACCATTCCAATCATATCCGCTGGTTCGAGTGCGGCCGCTGTGAATATCTGGCAGCTGCCGGCATCGATTTGTTCGCCCTGCTGGACCGGGGTATTTCCTATCCCATCAAGAGCGTGTCCTGCGAGTACATCAGTCCCATCAACTATGCCGATACCATCGACATCGAGACGCGGCTGGTCAAGCTGAGCCGGGCGCAGATGGTCTTTTCGTACCGCATCGTCAACCACGATGACCACCGCCTGCTGGCGACGGGGACGACGCAGAACGTCTTTGCCCATAAGGACAGCGGCAAAGTCGCCCGCCTCGATGAAGCCGATTATAAGAAATTACAGGCCATGTATGCCGAAGATAAAGCGGCTGCCCAGGCCGGGGGAGGGGTCCATGGAACGTAATCAACAGCCTATCGGCGTCTTTGATTCCGGCGTCGGCGGCCTGACCGTCGTCGCCAAGCTGCGGATGCTGCTGCCTCACGAAAACATCATCTACGTGGGCGATACCAAGCGCAATCCCTATGGGACGCGGACGCCGGAAGAAATCCTGACCTATACGCGGGATATCCTGCGCTTCATGACGGCCCAGGGCGTCAAGCTCGTCGCCATCGGCTGCAACACCGTGACGGCCGTCGCCTATGATACGGTCGTCCAGGAAGTACCGTATCCCCTCATCGGCATGAGCCGGGGCCTGCGGACAGCGCGGGAAATCAGCGCGACCAAGAAGATTGCCGTCTTTGCCACGCCGCTCACGATTGCCAACCACAGCCATCGCAAAGTCGCCGCCGCCATGGACCCGGACATCGAAATCGTCGAGCAGTCCTGCCCGGCCCTGGCCAATCTCATCGAACGGGGCGTCCTCGACGGCCCGGAAATCCGCGAGCCTTTGAAGCGCTATACGGAACCGGTCCTTCATTCCGGTGCCGATACGGGCATCTTCGGCTGTACCCATTTCCCCTTCGTCCAGCCCTTGTTTGAAGAACTCTGCGGTGATTCCATCGCTTTTGTCGACCCGGCTCATGAAATGGCCCTGGAAACATTGGACGTCCTGAAAAAGGATGGCCTCCTCAACAAGCAGCCGGAACCGGGGACTCTCCGCCTGTGCTTTACCGCAGAGAGCGGCCGCGGCTCCCGCCTGGCCCAGCACCTCATCCCGGCCAATGAATTTACAGCTGAAGAAATTTCCCTCACTTAATGGTTATCAAAATATTATATAAAAGGAGTCTTGCGTCGTGTTTTTCTATGTCTTACTCAATGTTGTCATTGCCGTCATCGGCATTGTCGCTGTCTTGTACCTTTTATTCCGCCTCTTTGCTTGGCGGCAGGGCGATGCCCGCTTCGTCATCGAAGCCCGTCGCCGCAAACCGTTTGAACTGAAACAGATGACCCAGGATACGGCTGTCTTTGAAACGGAAGTCCCCCTCCACAACGCCGGCCGTCAGCTCGGTACGATCATGGACTTCTATCCCCGGACCCTGCTGCCCCGCGAACAGTACGACAAGGTCATCGTCCATTCCCAGCTGGCCAATAAAGCGGCTGAACGCGATGACAACTATTGGGAATCGGTCATCTTCAACCCTGGCGACAAGGGCATGATCCGCGTCACTATCGCCCTGGTCAGCAAAGACGGCAATATCCGCGAAGACCTGAAGACCTTCCCTGACATGCCCATCGATTTGGTATACCAGGTCGTTTCCCGCAGCGAATGGTACATCCATAAAGCCCGCATCACCCTGAAGGCTTCGGAAGTACAGCACGCATTGGAACAGAACTAGGAGGTTTTAACGAGATGGCAGAATTAGAATTAGTACCTGTAAAAACGAGAATCCTTACGGATAAAGATGATATTGTCGACGTCATTGAAGAATATGCAAAAGATATCGTCGGCCCGGACGATTTGGTCTGCTCGGCCGAAAGCGTCGTCGCCATTACCCAGCGCCGCTATACCCGTCCGGAAGAACTGACGCCGTCGTGGCAGGCCCGCCTCATGCGCCGCTTCGTCCCGGGCGAAGGCAGTATGGCCAGCCTCTATGGCATGCAGGCTGCGATGAACCTCGAAGGCGAATGGAAGATGATGTTCTGGTTCTTCATCGGCTTCTTGGCCAAGCTCGTCGGCAAGAACGGTGTATGGTATGCCAAATGCCGCCAGGCATCGCTCACGGACGATGTCACCGGCACCATGCCGCCTTTTGATAAATGCATCGTCTACGGCCCGGCCGAACCGGATAAAGTCGCTGAAAAGATCAAACAGCGCATGGGCTGCTACGGCGCCGTCGTCGCTGACGTCAACGACCTCAAGCGCTCGGCTGTCCTCGGCCACAGCAAAGGCCTGAACACGAAGGAAATCGCCAAAATCCTCATCGACAACCCCTTCGGCAATGCTTCTCAGAAGACACCTATCGTCGTTATCAAGAATTACGCCCAGTTCGTCAAGAACCGGAAGAAGGACTAAGGAGACAGGCCTGTGGCAGAAAAAATCGTACTGGCAACGCATAATGCCGGAAAAATCCGGGAGTTCAAGAGCATCTTGGAACCGTTAGGTTATGAAGCAGTTTCCGTCCACGATGTCATGGCCGATATTACTGAACCGGAAGAAACGGGGAAAACCTTCGCCGAAAACGCCCTGCTCAAAGCGACGTATTACATGAAGGCCACCGGCCTGCCCTGCCTGGCCGACGATTCGGGCATTGCCGCTGACGCCCTCGGCGGCCGGCCCGGCGTCTATTCGGCGCGCTATGCCGGCTTGGACTGCGACGATGAAGCCAATAATCAGAAGCTCATTGCCGACTTGGCCGCCTTTCCGCCGGAACAGTGGACGGTCCACTACATCTGTTCCCTCGTCCTCATCTGGCCTGACGGCCGGATCGTGACGGCTGAAGGGAGCTGTGACGGCGTCCTGCGCGACTTCTATGCCGGCGACAATGGTTTCGGCTATGACCCACTCTTCTACGTGCCTGAAAAGGGAAAGACCATGGCTGAAATGACCATGGAAGAGAAGAACGCCATCAGCCACCGCGGCAAAGCCTTGAAGAAGCTCGTCGAGGCCTTGTCATGAGTACGGTCCGCGTCGGCCTGGTCAGTGACAGCCATGGTCGTTTTGAATGTCTGTCACGCATGGCCGATGACGCGCCTGACGTGGCGGCTTGGATTCACTGCGGCGACTACTGTGATGATGGCGAAGACCTGGCTATTTATACGGGGGTTCCCGTCTATGCCGTATTGGGCAACAATGATTATATGACTCATACCCATGATCCAGAATGCCGCTGCGTCACCGTCGGCGGCGTTCGCATCGTCGCCATCCACGGTTGTCAGTGGTATGGCGAACGGCGTTGGCAGAAGCTGGTCGAACTGGGCCGTCAGAATCAGGCGGACCTCGTCGTCTTTGGCCATACGCACCGCCGTTTCGCCAAAATGGACGGAGAGATGTGGGTTGTCAATCCCGGCAGTATCGGCCTGCCCCGGGATGGCCGGGAGGGGACGTATGCCATCGTGTCCATCGATGACGGCGTCATTACCGACGTGGCCTTTCATCAAATCGAACGGTAATTCCAGCAGAAATGGATGATAAGATTCATGAAAACGAATAAACTCAAGCTTTACGGGTTCAATAACCTGACCAAGACCCTGAGCTTCAACATGTATGATATTTGTTATGCCGTCAGCCCTGAGTCGCGCCGTCAATACATCGAATACATCGATGAACAGTATAATGCGGAAAGGCTGACCCAGATCCTGCGCAACGTGGCGGACATCATCGGCGCCCACGTCCTCAACGTCGCCAGCCAGGATTATGACCCCCAGGGGGCCAGCGTTACCATCCTCATTTCCGAAGAAGAAGTGCACGATGCCGATGTCGTCTGTCACCTCGACAAGAGCCATCTGACTGTCCATACTTATCCCGAAAGCCATCCCCAGAAGGGCATCATGACTTTCCGGGCCGATATCGACGTGTCTACGTGCGGCCGTATTTCGCCGCTCAACGCCTTGAATTATCTCCTCGACAGCTTCGATTCGGACATCGTCACCCTCGATTACCGCGTCCGCGGCTTCACGCGCGATGTGAACGGAAAGAAACTGTTCATCGACCACCGCATCAATTCCATTCAGAATTATATCGCCCCGGCCACGCGCAACCGCTACGATATGATTGACGTCAATGTCTATCAGGAAAACATCTTCCATACCAAGATGGTCCTGCACGACTTCGACCTGGATAATTATCTCTTCAATATTACCAAGGATGACCTGACGCCGCGCCAGCAGCAGCAGATACGCCGCCAGGTACGCCAGGAAATGCTGGAAATCTACAACGGCCGCAACATGCCGTCCATGCGCTAAGGAGGCGAGAGCTTGGATACCAAGAAAACACTGTGCCGCATCGGACAGAAAATGAAAGAAGCCGGACTAGTCGCCGCCTGTGATGGCAATATCAGTTTCCGCCGCGACGACGGTACCGTCGTCATTACCCCGTCCGGCGTGCCAAAAGGGGAATTGAAGCCGAAGCACCTGCTCGTCGTCGACCTCGATGGCCATGTCCTGGAAGGGACGGGAAAGGCGTCATCCGAATCGGCTCTCCATTTAGAAATTTATCGGAAGCGGAATGATGTCCGGGCCATCATCCACGCCCATCCCGTCACGGCCACGGCCCTGACCGTAGCCGGCATACCCTTCCGGCCGGACATCGTCACCGAAGGGGCATTGGTCCTGGGCCCGGTACCGACCGTACCTTATGCACCGCCGGGATCGGCAGAACTGGCCACGGCCTGTGCCGAAGCCGCAGAAGGAGCCGACGTCTTCCTCATGGAACGCCACGGCGCCGCCACCGTCGGCCGAGACCTGGAACAGGCCTTCTACCGCCTGGAAACCCTGGAAACCGTAGCCAAGATGTACCGCGATTCCCTCATCTTCGCTGCCACCAGCAGCCAACAAAAAAAATAACCCCGCCGCCAAAGCCCAGCCCTTGAGCTGGTATTTGAAGCAGTGAAAAAAAGGAGCTGTCCCATGAAGACAGCTCCTTTTTGGCAGTCAGCGGCTAGCTATTAAAAGACGTCCCTCTTCACAGGATACGGCAAAACATGGTATCATTAAAAGGATTGTTTGTTTCAGTGAGAATTACGATAAGGAGGTATCATCATGAATCTGGATGGTATCACATTACATTGCATTACCAACGAACTGGCCGACATCCTCAAGGGCGGCCAGATTTCTAAAATCTATCAGCTCGACGCCCGGTCCCTCTATTTCCGCATCTTCAACGATACGGGCATCCATCACCTGGTCATCACCCTGGACGACTCGCCGCGCCTGTACGTCGCCGATACCATGCCGCCGACGCCGGATATCCCGACGGGCCTCTGCATGTTCCTGCGCAAATATTATGAAAACGGCCGCATCGCGTCCATCGCCCAGCTGCACCTGGACCGGCTCATCGAAATCGCCGTCGACGTCCTCGACATGTCGGGCCGCCTGGTGACACGTAAAATCCATGTCGAACTCATGGGCAAATACAGCAACGTCATCTTTACCGAAGACGGCACCATCATCGAAGCCCTCATCAAGACGGGGAAGAACAAGCAGGCCCTGCGGACCATCGCCCCCAAGGAACCCTATGCCTTCCCGCCGAACTTCATGCGCATGGATCCCTTTGCCTTTTCGGCCCAGGAACTGACGGACATGATGGAAACGGGTACGGACGAACCGCTCAAGACGTGGATGCTCAAGCGCTTCAACGGCATGAGCACCATCGTCCTCAACGAACTGTCCCACGATTCGGGCATCGATGCAGGGCGGCCCGTCGGGGACCTGTCGCCGGCAGACCGTTTCGCCTGGTGCCGTACAGTCGAAGCCTTTGGCAAGCGCCTGGAAGGTATGTCCGGGGCTTACGTCTATACGGTCAAGGGCAAGGAAGTCATCTTCCCGCTGGAACTGCACAGCCTGGCCCAATATCCGCGGCGCCACTTCAGCCTCATCGAGACCTACCTCAGCGAATACCAGGCCACGCACCGCAGCCTCAACGGCGAACAGGAACAGCTGCAGAAGAAGGTCGGCAAGCTCATCGAAAAGCAGAAGCGCAAAATCAAGCGCATTGCCAGCGAAATGAAAGAAACGAAGAAAATGGATACGTACAAGCTCTACGGTGACCTGCTCATGATCTACGCCTACGAAAAGCACGACCATGAAAAAGAAGTGACTGTCCAGAACCTCCTGTCGGAAGACCAGGAAAAGGTGACCATTCCCTTGAATCCGGCCTATTCCATGACGGACAATGCCAATCGCTATTACAAGCGCTACACCAAGATGCGTAACCGCAAGCAGATGTCGGCCCAGCTCCACGAAGAGAACCAGAAACACCTGGACTATCTCTATTCGCTGGAATACGCCCTGGAAAACACGAGTACGAAAGATGAGATCGCCGATATCAAGGCCGAAATGAAACAGATGAACCTCATCAGCGGCCACAACCGGGACAAGCTCAAAAAAGAATCGGCCCAGGATATCCTGACCCTCCAGGCCGACGGCCTCGATATCTGGGTCGGCCGCAACAACCGGCAGAATGACTTCCTGACCCTGAAGAAAGCCCATCCCTATGACCTCTGGTTCCACGTCAAGAACCAGCCCGGCTCCCACGTCATCCTGGCCTGCCACAATGTGACGCCGACGGATGCCCAGATCGAACGGGCTGCCCAGCTGGCCGCCTACTACAGCAAAGCCCGGGAAAGCTCGAAAGTCGAAGTCGACTGCACCCTCGTGCGCCACGTCAAGAAACCGGCCCACGCTGTCCCGGGCTACGTCATCTTCACCGACCAGACGACGTATATGGTAGAACCAAAAAAATGATAATTTGTGGCTCGTAGTTCGTGGTTCGTAGGGTCAGCGAAGCTGACTGAGAGGTTGCCTTTTATCACAGTTTCGCCAGAAGACTCCTTCCTCTTATCAGCTTGAGCTATCTGCGCAGTACCTTGAAACAGCTGTGTGAACGCTACGGGATAACCTATCTGGAACAGGAAGAATCGTATACTTCTCAGGCCAGCTGCCTGGACTTGGACGATATTCCCGTATACCAGCCGGATGTCCCCTATACAGGAACGTTCAGCGTGACACGAATCCAGCGCGGCCTGTACCGTTTCGCCAACGGCAGGACGGCCAATGCCGACATCAACGGCGCCGCCAACATACTCCGTAAAAGTAAGCAGAACTTCGATTTCGAGGGACTGTGTAAGGGGCTTTTGGACAGCCCTTTGAGAATAAGGCTATCCTGATTTCAGGAGGAAACTTAAACAGCAACCTTCTCAAGAATCTCCTGCTTCTATAAGCGGGAGAGGTTCAATTGCTTAATTTGTGGTAAAATATTGCAAAAATTAAGCCGTTTAGGGTATAATGGGATATTGAATAGACTAATAAGGGGGTTCGTAAATGCGAAGTATGACTGGTTTTGGCAGCGGTTCCGGCAACGACGGGAAACTGGCTGTCACTCTTGAAATGCGCGCTGTGAACCAACGTTTTTTGGAATTGAATATCCGCATGCCTCATGCTTATCTGGCCCTGGAAGACCGGTTGCGCAATGGCATCAAGGCCATCCTCAAGCGGGGCAAAGTCGACGTCTTCGTCACCGTTCAGGACCTGGACCCGGCGGCACCGGATGTACGCGTCGACCACGCTGCCTTAGGCGCCGTCAAGATGGCCTTGCAGGACGTGAACGACCGTTTCTTTGAAGGCAAGGCCGTGACCCTCGGCGATGTGACGTCCCTGACCAAGGACTGGTTCGTCCAGACGCCGCCGGCCATCGATGCCGATGCCAGCTGGCCGCCTTTTGAAGCCGCCCTGCAGGGTGCCTTGGACAGCATGGTCGCCATGCGCGAACGGGAAGGGGCCAATATCAGCCGGGATCTCCTCAGCCGGGCCGATAAGATGGCAGCCCTCGTCGAATCCATTGCCAGCCGCAAGGAAATCATCGTCCAGGCCTATGAAGAACGGCTGGAAAAGAAAATCCTGGCCCTCATGGATAAGGTCCAGGCCGCCGTTCCCGATGAAGACCGGCTCTTGCAGGAAGTGGCCATCTATTCGGATAAAGTCGATTTCACCGAAGAAGTCGTTCGCTTCCGCAGTCACTTGAACCAGCTGCACGCCATGCTGCAAAGTCCCGGCGAAGTAGGGCGCAAGCTCGATTTCCTCATCCAGGAAATGAACCGCGAGACCAACACCATCGGCTCCAAGGCCGGCGACCTGGCCGTGACCGAAGCGGTCCTGCAGCTCAAGAATGAAATCGAAAAGATACGCGAACAGGTGCAGAATATCGAATGATGAATTTCAACTTATTAAATATCGGCTTCGGCAATGTCGTCATGGGCGACAAAGTCGTGGCCATCATCAGTCCTGAGTCGGCGCCCATCAAGCGCCTCGTCCAGGATGCCCGTGATGGGAATACCCTCATCGATGCGACTTTTGGCCGCAAGACCCGGTCGGTCCTGGTCATGGACAACGGCTGGATCATCTTGTCGGCCTTGCAGCCCGAGACGATTTCTCACCGCATCGTTCCCGCCGGCAGCGATTCCTTCTGGGAAGATGCCGCTGACGACGGGGAAACAGAAAAGGAGTAGTAATGCTATGAATGATTCCGGATTGCTCATCGTCGTGTCCGGCCCGTCCGGAGCCGGCAAGGGGACTATCTGTTCTGCTCTGCGGGAACAGTTCCCCAATATCCAGTATTCCATTTCTATGACGACCCGTGACCCCCGGCCCGGGGAAGTAGACGGCGTCAATTATTATTTTGCCGATAACGCGCGGTTCGAACAGCTCCTGGCAGAAGATGCCTTCCTGGAACACGCCAAGGTCTACGACCATTACTACGGCACGCCCAAGAAGTACGTCTACCAGATGTTGGAAGAAGGCAAGCATGTCATGCTGGAAATCGACATCCAGGGAGCCATGCAGGTCAAAGAACGGTATCCCCAGGGCGTCTTCATCTACATCGTACCACCCAGCCGGGCTGTGTTGGAAAAACGCCTCCACGGCCGCCAGACCGATTCGGACGACGTCATCGCCGGCCGCCTGGCCAAGGCCCGGGAAGAACTGGATTGGATCGACCGCTATGATTATGTCATCGTCAACGACGATTTGGATAAGGCCGTCGACGAAGCGGCTTCTATCTTGAAAGCCGAACAGTGTAAAGTGACGCGCAATGCCCATCGCATCGCCCATACGAAAGAATTGTACAAATAATAGGAGAGATGAACTATGTTAATTAAACCGACTCTTGAATCCCTGATGACTAAAGTGGACAGCAAATATACGCTGGTTACGCTGGCTGCCAAACGGGCCCGCCAGCTTACCGATGGCGACGAACCCCTCGTCGACGTCGATACGACGAAAGTAGTTTCCATTGCCATGGAAGAAATCGACCAGGGCAAGATCACGTATGAAGCACCGCGTGACGGCATTAAATAACACGGAGGTGTTTTCCATGAGCTTGGAAAAGAAAAAGATTGTCTTAGGAATCACTGGCGGCATTGCGGCCTTCAAGGCAGCTTCTATTGCCAGTCAGCTCCGCAAGCGGGGGGCCGAAGTCAAATGCATCATGACCGACCATGCGACGAAACTGATTACGCCCTTGACGATGCGGGAAATTTCCGGCAATCCCGTTGCCGTATCCATGTTCGACGATGTGCCTGAATTCAACGTAGAACACATCGCCCTGGCCCGCTGGGCCGACGTCTTCGTCATCGCACCGGCGACGGCCGACATCATTGGCAAGATCGCCAACGGCATTGCCGACGACATGCTGTCGACGACGGTCATGGCTACGACGGCACCGGTCCTCATCGCACCGGCTATGAATACCAACATGTATCTCAACCCCATTACTCAGGACAATATGGCCAAGCTGAAGAAATTCGGCTATCATTTCATCGCTCCCGACAGCGGTCATCTGGCCTGCGGCATCGACGGCGTCGGCCGCCTGCCCGAACCGGATACCATCGTCGACTACATCGAGCTCCTGGCCTGCCGCAATGACCTCCTGAAAGGGAAAAAGGTCATCGTCACGGCTGGCGGCACGCGGGAACCTATCGACCCGGTCCGCTTCATCGGCAATCATTCCAGCGGCCGCATGGGCTTTGCCATCGCCAAGGCTGCCGTCATGGCCGGTGCTGAAGTCACCCTCGTCGCCGGGACGACGGATAACCTCAAGACACCTGTAGGCCTGGCCCGCCGCATTGATGTCGGCAGTACGCGTGACATGAAAGCTGCCGTCGATTCCTATTATGACGACTGCGACCTGGTCATCAAAGCCGCAGCTGTCGCCGATTACCGTTCGGCCCATCCGGCGGAAAACAAGATCAAGAAAAACGACGATACCCTGACCATCGAAATGGCCAAGAACCCGGATATCCTCTATGGCCTGGGCCAGCGCAAGACCCATCAGACCCTGGTCGGCTTTGCTGCCGAAACGACGAATGTCATCGAATACGGCACGAAGAAGCTCAAGAAGAAGAACCTCGACATGCTCGTCGCCAACGACGTCAGTGCCGAAGGAGCCGGCTTCAAAGGGACGACCAACATCGCCACCCTGCTTTTCCCGGACGGCTCTATGGAAAAATTAGAAAAAATGGATAAAGACGAACTCGCTGCCATCATCGTAGCCCGCGCGGCTGCCATTATGGCGAAAAAGAATAGTTGATAGCAGGGAGTTTGCAGAAAAAGGACTGTCGCATGTGCGACAGTCCTTTTTAGCAGTCAGCAGCTAGCTGTTAGCAGTTAGCAAATGAATTTAACTTTAAAAGTATCTTTACAAACTATGGGCCGATTACAAAAAAATACACGGCCCGTGGCCTTGTGCGTAGGGGACGCCTGGAAGGCGTCCCGCTGTGATATTCGATCATAGCCCATTCGGGCTTAATAGTATGTTTTTTTAATCACGAACCACGAGCCACTAACCACTAACCCGCCCTACGATGGCTTTGGCGAAGCCGTTGAGGTTGGTCGGGCCGACGGAGAGGATGGGGCAGTTATTTTCTTTGGCTTCCGTAATGGCCCAGCGGACGAGGGGCGTCTTGCCGTCTTCCAGGTTGACGACTAAGAGGGACGCTTCTTTCAGCATCCGGTCATCGCCCGGCTGGCCGCTGATGAGGAGGACGGCACCGAAACGGCGCTGGATGCGGCGCTGCCAGTCGGGATCGCCGCCGGCCAGGGCTATCTGACGGCCCGTGAGGAAGCGGTCCAGCTGGCGCGTATAATCGCGCTGGGTCATGAAGGAGGGCAGGTCCAGGCCGCGGTCTTCCGGGTCCCGGACGGAACGCGACGCTTCCTGGGGCGTCACTTTCCGCGGCGCCTGGCCTTTGGTCATATCCGGCCGCACCTGGCGCTTGTTGAGTTCCTTGCGCAGGGCCAGGAGTTCGGCAATCTGGCTGGATGCCGTTTCCTTTATCTTTTCGATATACTGTTCCTGCTTGCGGATACGGTCTTCATACTGTTTGCGGTCCTGTTCGCGGCCCGTCCTTTCCGCATCGAGTTCCTGGCGCAGCGTTCCAGTTCAGAAAGGACGGCCGTGCGGTTCTTGGCTTCCAGGCGCAGGCGCAGGAGTTCTTCCCGGTCGGCGTCCATCTGGGCTTTTTCTTCCCGCAGCTGCTGAAGTTCTTCTTTTTCTTTGCCCATCATCATGGCCGGCGTTTCCTGGCCGCCAGTGACGGCTTCGTCGGACCAGGGCTGGTCGCAGATGACCATGAGATAGATGCCCAGGGCATGGGCTGCCGCGTGCTTGGCCATCTGCACGTCTTCAAAGACGTCGGTCAAGCCGAGAATCTGACTGTCCGTCTGGAGCATGAGCAGGTCGATGATGCCCATATAGGAAAAAGATTCCATAGTCTGCGCCATATCGTAGCGTTCGAGGTGGATCGTGCCGGCGTAGATTTCTTCCGGGTTCTGTTTGGACGTATAATACGTATTGATGAGCAGCCGGTCGGCCGTCCGTTCGTAGATGCGCAGTACCAAGGCGTCTTCCTGGTCTGTGCCGGTGTGGCGGCTGAAGGTCAGCCGTTCCTGGGAAAGAAGGGTCGTCACCAGGCTCGGGGTCTTGTACCATTTGCCGAATACTTCTACCCGCTTGGCCAGCCGCAGGTCGCCGGGCTTGCTGCAGGTTGCATAATCAAAATAAGGGTCGTTGAAGAATATATCTCTAGGCCGCAATTTGGTCATATCTAATCATCCTTTCTATCTTCTCCATTATAACCCTGCCTATAGGGCAACGTCTAGTAGACAATGTTTTTTAGGCATAAAAAACACTTGCAAAATAGGCGGACTTGAATTATAATGGATGAGCAAACCAAATAAAGAACCATCAAGAGACGACGGAGGGACTGGCCCTGTGATGTCGCAGCAACCTTCAGCTATGAAAGGTGCTAATTCCAGCAGTGATATACTGGCAGATGGGGATTAGAAGCCCCTCTCATGAAGTCATGGATGAGGGGAATTTTTTTTTAAGGAGGATCACTCATGGCAAAAAATCGTGAATTCTTTACATCCGAATCCGTCACCGAAGGCCATCCCGATAAAATGGCTGACCAGATTTCGGACAGCATTTTGGATGCCATTCTCGCAAAAGATAAAAACGCTCGCGTTGCTTGCGAAACCCTGGTAACGACTGGTATGGTACATGTCGTCGGTGAAATTTCTACGACGTGCTACGTCGATATCCCGCACATCGTCCGCGAAACGATTCGTGACATCGGCTATACCCGCGCTAAATATGGTTTTGACTGCGACACTTGCGGCGTCCTCGTTTCCCTGGACGAACAGTCCCCGGACATCGCTATGGGCGTCGACGATGCCTTGGAAAAGAAAGAAGGCAATACGGATAAGTTCGATACTATCGGCGCTGGCGACCAGGGCATGATGTTCGGCTATGCTACCAACGAAACGGACGACTACATGCCGCTGCCGATTTCCCTGGCACACCGCCTGGCACGCCGCCTGGCCAAAGTCCGCAAAGACGGCACACTGCCGTATCTCCGTCCCGATGGCAAGACCCAGGTCACTGTCGAATATGAAGACGGCAAACCGGTCCGCATCGATACGATCGTCATTTCGGCACAGCACAGCCCCGAAGTCGGCCGCGAACAGATCGAAAGCGACCTCCTCGAATTCGTCATCAAACCGGAACTGCCGGAAGGCTTGTTCGACGACAAGACGAAACTCTTCATCAATCCGACTGGCCGTTTCGTCATCGGCGGTCCTCAGGGCGATTCGGGCCTCACAGGCCGTAAGATCATCGTCGATACCTATGGCGGCATGGCTCGTCATGGCGGCGGTGCCTTCTCCGGCAAGGACCCCACAAAAGTCGACCGCTCGGCCGCTTATGCAGCCCGTTACGTCGCCAAGAACGTCGTCGCTGCCGGCCTGGCCGATAAATGCGAAATCCAGCTGGCTTATGCCATCGGCGTAGCCCGCCCGGTTTCCATCCACGTCGAAACCTTCGGTACGGGCAAAGTCCCGAACGAAAAGATCGTCGAACTCATCGAAAAGAACTTCGACCTTCGTCCGGCTGGCATCATCGCCATGCTCGACTTGCAGCGCCCGATTTACAAACAGACCGCTGCCTATGGCCACTTCGGCCGCAACGACCTCGACCTGCCTTGGGAAAAGACAGACAAAGCCGAAACGCTCCGCAAAGAAGCCGGCTTATAAGAGGCGGTTCGATAAACTGAACATCCAGAAAAGAGGCTGTCCCATTAAGACAGCCTCTTTTTGGGTATTGAGTTTGCAGTTTGTAGTTTTTTAGTGCGACAGCCCCATACAAAGGAGGTGTCCTTTTGATTGCTGAAATCATCATCAATACGACGGCGAAACGGCTGCAGCAGACTTTTTCCTATACCGTTCCCGATGGTCTGGCCGTCCGCGTCGGCAGCCGCGTCCTCGTGCCCTTTGGTCATCGCCGGGAAGAGGGCATCGTCGTCGCCCTCCATGAACAGCTGGACGAACCGGCCGATTTCACACTGAAGCCCGTCGAAGGCCTGCTTTCGACGCAGACCGGCTTCCAGGAAGAAATGATCCGCACGGCCATCTGGATCCGCGACTACTATGTCTGCAACCTTTCCGAAGCCCTGCGCCTGTTCATGATCGACAAGAAGGGCCTGGTCCGCCAGGAAATCTTGTCCGTCGGCCCGGCTGCGCCTGTGAGTCCTGAAGGGCGGCAGCTCCAGGCCTATGTCGCCGACAAGGGGAGCCGTGAAAAGGGCAGCCTTGTCCGCCGCTTCGGCAGGGACCTCGTCGAAACGGCCCTGGCCCGCCAGGTCCTGACCAGCCGGACTTATTACAAGAACCAGATTGCCGACAAGATGGAAGACTGGCTTTCCTTCGTCCACGATGATGACGAAGACATCCTCCACGGCCGGCGGCGCCAGCAGGAACTGCTCCAGGCCTTGAAAGAGAAGGGGGGAAGGGGCCGTTTCCTATTGGCAGGGCCAGGGCTACAGCCGCGACCTCATGCGCCGTCTCTGTGCGACAGGCCTGGCCCGCTGGAGCCAGCGGCCGGCCAGGACGACGAATATCCTGCCGACCCTTTCTGGCGATGCTCCCTTTACGCTGACACCGGAACAACAACAGGCAGTTAAAGTTATCGGAAGCGATGAACAAGGAAAAACCTACGTCCTCCACGGCATCACCGGCAGTGGCAAGACCGAAGTCTACATGCAGCTGGCCAGCCAAGTCCTGAAAGAAGGCCGGCAGGTCGTCGTTTTAGTGCCGGAAATCGCCCTGACCGGGCAAATCGTCCGCCGTTTCCTGCGCCGCTTCGGCGACGATGTCGTCGTCATGCACAGCCAGCTTTCCCAGGGTGAGAAGCGCAACAACTGGCTGCGTATGCAGAACGGGACGAGTCATATCTGTATCGGTGCCCGGTCGGCTGTCTTTACGGCGGCCCAGTCCATCGGCCTGTTCATCGTCGACGAAGCCCATGACAGTTCGTATAAGCAGGACGAAGCGCCGCGCTATCATGCCGTCGCCGTGACCCGCCAGCGGGCTGCGTACTACGGCTGCCCCGTAATTCTTGGCAGTGCCACGCCGGCGCTGGGCGACTACTATAAGGCCCTGCAGGGCGATTATGTCCTGGTCGAGCTGACAGAGCGCGTCGGCCAGCGGCCCCTGCCTTCGGTCCAGGTCGTCGACATGCGCGATGAATTGGCCCGCGGGAATTACCGCGTCGTTTCCGATTGCTTATTGAATCTCCTGGAAGAGACACTGGCAGCCCGGCAGCAGGCCATCATCCTTCTCAACCGCCGCGGCTTCTCGACATTCGTTATGTGCCGCAAGTGCGGCTACGTCGTCAAATGCGATACGTGCGACGTGGCCATGGTCTACCATCGTCAGGCCGCCCACCTGCGCTGCCATTACTGCGATGCCGAAAAGCCCGTGCCGACGGTCTGTCCGTCATGTGGCAGCAAATACATCAAATTCTTTGGCAGCGGCACGGAAAAAGTGGAACAGCAGCTCCACGAACTCCTGCCGTCGGCGCGCATCATCCGCCTCGACCAGGATACGACCAGCCGCAAGCACAGCGGCGACCGTATCATCGAAGCTTTCCGCCGTCATGAATATGACATCCTCCTGGGGACTCAGATGGTCGCCAAAGGCCACGATTTCCCCGGCGTCAGCGCCGTCGGCATCTTATCGGCCGACAGCCTGCTCAATATCCCGGCCTACTGGGCTGGGGAACGGACCTTCCAGCTCCTGACCCAGGCGGCTGGCAGGGCTGGCCGCGGTGATATCCCGGGGCGCGTCGTCATGCAGACCTACGCGCCGGACCATTACGTCATCCAGTGCGCTGCCCGCCAGGATTACCGGGCCTTTTATGACCAGGAAATCCAGTTCCGGAAAGAATTGGGCTATCCGCCTTTCCAGGAAATGGCCAAGATCTTAGTCCAGGATGAATCAGAAGAACAAGTCTGGCGCAAGGCCAACGACGTCGCAGCGGCCCTGAACAGCTGGAACGGGGACCACGGCGATGAAGTCGCCGTCATCGGTCCTTACGAAGACGTCATCAAGAAGATACGCAATAAATACCGCCTGGTCCTGTCCCTGACCGGAAAAGACCTGACAGCCATCAAAAAAGCCATGCAGCGCATCCCGGCCTGCTGGCAGACCGGCGTCCTCATCGATGTCGATCCCGTATAATCGTGGGGAATCGCACCTGCCTGTTCAGCCCGTCCGGGATGTGAGTACATTCCCACATCGGGCAGGAACGGGCGCCCCACGTGGCGACCCTTACAGTGCAAAATAAAAAATGAAAGAAGCATTCTGAGAAACTTCATGGCCATGGCGCCCTTCAGGATACGTCCGGAACCGCTCTCAGTGTTACTTCTTCCATTGCTGACGATGTAACATAACCTTATAAATGTTGTCAATTACGGCAGGAGAGAAATGGGCTATTTCAAGCAATTCTGATGAATCTATAGCATTTCTGGCGATTTCATACTATAATAGAAAAAAATAAGCATTTTTACTATTACAATGAGGTGAAAGTTACATGGCAGTACTTACTATTATTAAAGCCGGGGATCCCGTCCTGAAAGCGACGGCGAAACCCGTTACGAAAGTGAATAAACATATAAAGAAATTGCTCGACGACATGGCAGAAACGATGTATGCTGCTGAAGGCGTAGGCTTAGCTGCGCCGCAGGTCAATGAATCGCTGCAGCTCATCGTCCTCGACGACGGCAACGGCCTCATCGAGCTCATCAATCCGGAAATCCTGGAAAAATCGGACGAAACCAATGTCGATACCGAAGGCTGCCTGAGCATCCCCGGATATTACGGCAAAGTGGAACGGGCTTCCAAAATCAAGGTCCGTTCGCTGACACGTCACGGCAAGACCGTCATCTATGAACCGGAAGGCTTCCTGGCCCGTATTTTCCAGCATGAAATCGACCATCTCTATGGCCATCTGTTCATCGAAAAGGCGACGGATTTACAGAAAGTAGGGGACTAATGGATAAGTTACGTATCGTATTCATGGGGACGCCGGACTTTTCCGTCCCGTCCCTGGAAAAATTGGCCCAGGCCGGCTATGATATCGCTGCCGTCTACAGCCAGCCCGATAAACAGCGGGGACGCGGCAAGAAGGTGACTTTCTCGCCGGTCAAGGAAAAGGCCCTGGAACTGGGCATCCCCGTCTTCCAGCCTGATTCCATGCGCAGTGACGACGTCATCGAACAGCTCCGCAGCCTGGCGCCGGACGTCATCATCGTCATCGCTTACGGTAAGATTTTGCCGAAAGCTGTCCTGGACATCCCGAAATACGGCTGCCTCAACGTCCACGGCTCGCTGCTGCCGAAGTATCGCGGCGCCGCCCCCATCCAGTACGCCATCAAAGACGGCGAAGCCGAAAGCGGCGTGACCATCATGCTTCTCGACGAAGGCATGGATACGGGGAAGATGCTGAAAAAAGCGGCTATTCCCCTGGATGCCAAGGAAACGACGGGGACCCTCTTCGATAAATTGTCCATCCTCGGGGCCCAGACCCTGCTCGACGTCCTGACCGACCTGGATGGCTATGAAAGCCGCGCCGTCGCCCAGGATGAAAGCCAGGCGACGTATACGGCCAAGATTACCAAGGAAGAAGCCCACATCGACTGGTCCCAGGATGCGGCCGTATTGGAACGGCTCATCCGGACGCTGGATCCCCATCCGGGTGCCTATACCATCTGCCACGATGGCAAGCGCCTGAAGATATGGGCAGCCGACGTCGTCGAAGGGACACAGGCTGCGCCGGGGACCGTGTTATCGGTGACTAAGAAACAATTCACCGTCCAGACCGGGAAAGGGGCTTTGCGCATCTGTGAAGTCCAGCCCGAAAGCCGCAAACGCATGGCTGCTGCCCAATATCTGCAAAGCGCAGCCTTGACGGCTGGTGAATTATTATAAATGACTCAGTGCAGAGAAGCGGGACAACTGCCGCAACGAAGACGGTTGCCCTGCTTTTGTGCTGTTCGCTACTGCTTTAAAAGCACAGGGAGGAATCCATGAACGTTCGTGAAATTGCCTTTCAGAGCCTGCTGACTATCTGCCGCGATGAAGGCTATAGCAATATCGTCGTCTCCAAGGCGATACAGACCCATCAATTTGCCGACAGGGACCGGCGCTTCTATACGGAGCTGGTTTACGGCACCTTGCGCTGCCTGAATTATCTGGATTGGATCATATCACAGATCAGTACGCGCAAACTGCAAAAACTCGACCCTGTCTGCCTGGCCATCATCCGCCTGGGCTTATATCAGATTTTCGGCATGACCAAAGTCCCCAAATCAGCGGCCTGCAATGAAGCCGTCAAGATGGCGACGAAATTCGGCAACCGGGGCATGGCCAAGTTCGTCAATGCCATGCTGCGCAACAGTATCCGCCGCCGCAGCCAGTTCGTCATCCCCGATAAGGGCGAAAACATCGTAGCCCACCTGGCCCTGACCTATCATCAGCAGGAATGGCTCGTCCGCCGCTGGATCGAAGCCTATGGCCCGGACGATACGGAACGGCTCTGCCAATATTTCGATACGATCCCGCCGCTGTGCCTGCGCGTCAATACGGCCCAGACCAGCCGCGAAGAGCTGCTGGCCGATTTGGAAAAACAAGGCCTGCCGGCCCGCCCGGCTGCCATTTCACCAGACGGCATCTACCTCGACGGCAATCCCGGCATCCATGAACTGACATGCCTGCGCGATGGCCGGGCCATCATCCAGGACGAACCGTCCCAGCTGGTAGCCCATATCGTCGATCCTCAGCCGCACGAAGTCATCTTCGACGTCTGCGCCGCTCCCGGCGGCAAGACGACGCACCTGGCCACACTGGGCGGCCCGTCCTGTGTCGTCTACGGCGGCGATATCCATGAGCATAAACTGCGGCTCATCGAATATAATGCCCAGAAACTGGGCCTCAAGAATGTGCGGACCCTGCTCCAGAACGGCTGCACCATCGGCCAGAAGTACGCCGGCAAAGCCGACCGGGTCCTGGTCGATGCCCCTTGTTCGGGCCTCGGCGTCCTGCGCCATAAGATCGACCTGCGCTGGCGCAAGAATCCCAGCGACCTGCGCACCCTGCCGGCCCTGCAGCGGCGCATCCTGGACAGTGCATCCCAATGCGTCCGTCCTGGCGGCATCCTGGTCTACAGTACCTGCACCATGAATGATGATGAAAACAGCCGCATCGTGGCTGCCTTTTTGAAGAATCATCCGGAATTCCACGTAGAAAACGCGACGCAGTGGCTTCCCGTTCCCGGCCATGAAGGGCCTTTCATCCAGCTCCTGCCACAGCGCGACGGCCTAGATGGTTTCTTCATTGCCCGCATGAAAAAGGAGGGCTGACATGAGTAATGTATTTGATATGACCAAAAAGGAACTCCAGGCGTTCCTCGTCGCCCAGGGGATGAAAAAGTTCCGGGCCGACCAGATTTTTCATTATATTTATAAGCAAAATATCTTTTCCTGGAATGATATGGTCCTACTGCCCAAGAAAGACCGGGAACAGCTGAAGGAAGTGCTGCCAATCTATTTCCCGGAAGTCGTGTCCCGCCTGGACGCCCCGGACGGACAGACAGTGAAGCTCTTATTGCAGCTGGCTGACGGTGAGACCGTAGAAACGGTCCTCATGAAGCACGACTATGGCAATTCCATCTGTGTATCGTCCCAGGTCGGCTGTGCCGTCAACTGCGCCTTCTGTGCGTCCGCCAAGAATGGCTTCGTCCGCAACCTGTCGGCTGGCGAAATGGTCGCCCAGCTCCTGGCTTTCCGCAAATACGTCACGCCGGACCTCCATTCTATAGTCATCATGGGGACAGGGGAACCGCTCCTCAACTACGATAACGTCATCCGCTTCATGAAGCTCATCCACGAAAAGGATACGCTCTATCTGGGCTATCGCAACATGGCCTTGTCGACGTCGGGCATCGTCCCCAAGATGTACGACCTGGCCAAAGAGGGCATGCCCATCACCCTGGCCGTATCCCTCCACGCGCCGAACGATGCCTTGCGGCGTCGCATCATGCCGATTGCCGAGAAATATCCCCTCGACGAAGTCCTGAAGGCGGCCCGCCACTATTTCGATGTCACTGGCCGGAAGGTCACCTTTGAATACATCCTCATCAAGGGCCTGACTTGTACCAACGCCTGCGCTAAGGAACTGGCCCGTCTCCTGGGTGGTCAGAACATCCTGGTCAATGCCATTCCCATCAACGACAACTACGACGTCGGCCTCTACCGGCCCGATGAAAAGACGATGAATGAATTCGTCACGTATTTGCAGCGCCACGGCGTTTCCGTCACTCTGCGGCGGGAAATGGGCAGCCAGATACAGGCCGCCTGCGGCCAGCTGCGCATAAAACGCGAAAAAATTTGACAGGTGACGGCGAATATGATATGAATTAATGTGTACCTATAACGAAACACCGTGAGAGGACGTGAGAATTTGGGCACATACGGTGAATCCAAAATCGGCCTGGTTCGGAAAGTGAATGAAGATTCCTTTTATATCAGCCACGAGAAAAACGTACTGGCCGTAGCCGACGGTATGGGCGGCTATGTAGGCGGTGAAATCGCCAGCAAGACGGCCGTAGAAGCGATAGCTTATTATTTCAAGAACTTTAGTTATGCAGCACCGGTACAGCTGGAGAAAGCCATTCAATATGCGAATTCCAGCATCCTCAGCAAGACCTTGATCGACCCTTCGCTCAAGGGCATGGGGACGACCGTGTCCATGGTGACCCTGGCTCGTCATATGGCCTTCTGGGGCCACGTCGGTGACAGCCGCATCTACTTATACCGCGACGGGGAATTCAAACAGATTTCCGTCGACCATACGATCGTCCAGGTCCTGCTCGAAAAGGGCAAGATAACTGAAGAAGAAGCGATGGATCATCCCCAGCGCCATGTGCTGACCAGAGCCGTCGGCGTCGATGAGAACTTGGTCGTCGACAGCGGAGCCTTTGAAGTACAGCCGAAAGATCGCATCCTGATTTGTTCCGACGGCTTGACATCATTCATCCAGAAACAGGAACTCTACGATGCTATCGGCGATTACCGCCGGACAGAACGGGAAATCATCAATGATCTCTTTGCCCGCGTCTATGAAAACGGGGCGAAAGATAATATCACGGCAATTTTAACAACCATATAATCGGGAACGACTATGAAAGTGGTGGAATAGCTAAAAATGATTGGTCATATCTTAGATAACAGATACAAGATATTGGAAAAAGTAGGCACAGGCGGCATGGCCAGCGTGTACAAAGCACAGGATATCCTCCTGGACCGGATCGTCGCCGTAAAAATACTTCATTCAAAATACGGCAACGACCACGATTTTGTCGTCCGCTTCCGCCAGGAAGCCCAGGCGGCTGCCAAATTGTCACACCCCAATATTGTCAATATATACGACGTCGGCTACGATGAAAATGTCCATTACATCGTCATGGAATTCGTGCGCGGCGAAACGTTAAAAGAATACATCGAAAAACACGGCCACCTGCCGATCAACACGTCGATACAGATTGCCTTCGATATCGGCGAAGCCCTGGAAAATGCTCATGCCAACGGCATTGTCCACTGCGACATCAAGCCTCATAATATCCTGGTCACCGAGACAGGACGCATCAAAGTCGCCGATTTCGGCATCGCCCGGGCTGTGAATTCCGTCGAAAACAGCGACCGTACCGTCCTCGGCTCAGTCCATTATTTTTCACCGGAACAGGCCAGTGGCGGCCATATCGACGAACGGACGGATATTTATTCCCTAGGCGTCGTCATGTATGAAATGATGACTGGCGTCGTCCCTTTCCAGGGCGATACGGCCATCAGTATCGCCTTGAAGCACGTCCAGGACGATATTCCCTTGCCGACGAAGTACAACCGCCGTATCCCGCGGCTCGTCGAACAGGTCATCCTCAAGGCCATGGCCAAGAACCCGGACGACCGCTTCCAGTCCATCGGCGAGATGATGTCGGAACTGCGCCTGTCCCAGGGTTTCATCAATACCAACGGCGCTCGGCCGATCATCAGCAAGGGTCCGTATAACTTCGGCACGCAGAAATTACAGCCTATCAAGGAAAAGGACCTGCCCGAAGAAGAACCGAAAGAAAAGAAGAAGAACCCCTTCACGCGGTTCATGGATTCTATCAGCAATCATTCGCAGAAAACTATCATCATCGGTATGCTCGGCGTCTTCCTCGTCGCCTTTGTCTGGGCCTTCTTTTCCTTTGGGAATTTTTGGAGTACCGAAGACATTACCGTACCGGATGTGACGGGTAAACAGGTCGAAATCGCCAAGAAGATACTGAAAGATAAGAAACTCGACGTTTCCGTCAAGGAAGTGGAAAGCGACGAAGTGCCAGTCGGCGAAGTCATTTCCCAGACACCGTCTGGCGGAGCCGTCGTCAAGGCCAACCGGACCATTTACCTGACCGTCAGCAAGGGGAATAAAGGTGAAGAAGTCCTCATACCGGACCTGCGGAGCCTGACCCTCGATGAGGCCGAAAAGAAACTGAAGGAAATCGGCCTGTCTGTGGGCAAGGTGCGCTACAAAGAGAGCGCTCAGTATGCCGACGGGACCATCATCGACCAGGACCCGGAATCGCCGAAGAAAGTCGAAAAGGAGACGAAAGTCGACCTCGTCGTCTGCCGTAAGAGCGAAACCGAAAAAGAAGCAGAAGCGGCCAAGAATGAAGCCCCTAATACGAGCGGCATGAGCCTCGATGCGGCCGTGAAGGCCCTGGAAAGCGCCGGCTATTCCGTCGGCAGCGTGTCCAACCTCGATTCGTCGAAGGACAGCTCTCAGGCCGTCGTCACGGGCCAGACGTCGGAAGACGGCAAGGTCGTCAACTTGTCCGTCGAATATCCGTCGTCCCAGAGCAGCCAGAGCTCGCCGTCGAGCAGCTCCAGCGGCTCCGATGGCAGTGCCAATAACCAGGAACCGGCCGGGACGCCTCATTACGGGACGGTCAATATCAGCGTACCGTCTGGCGCTTCCAGCCAGCATGTCCAGATCGTCGTATCCGACGACAATGGCTCGCGCGTCGTCTATGACCGCAGCCAGGCCGGCGGCGACAACATCTCTAAGAGCGTCAGCGGCACGGGCAAGACGAGAGTCAAAGTATACATCAACAATTCGTTAGTACAGGACCAGTATATCTAAGGGGAGGAACATGACAAAAGGACGCGTCATCAAGAACTATAACGGCTATTATTACGTCGATGTCGGCCGGGAAGGGCTCATCGAGTGCCGACGCCGCGGCAAATTGCTGAAAGCGAAGATCCTCGTCGGCGACGAGCTGGAAATCACCGAGCTGGGCCAGGACAAGGGCGTCATCGAAGCCCTGCTGCCCCGGCGCAACCAGATACGCCGGCCGGCCGTGGCCAATATCGACCAGCTCCTGGTCATCATGGCGGCCAAGTCGCCGGATCCGAACCAGTTCCTCGTCGATAAGATGCTCATGACCTGTGAATACGGCGGCATCCATCCGACGCTGTGCTTCAATAAGTGCGACCTGGACCGGGAGACGGCCGAATCCTACAAGGCCTTTTATGAACGCTGCGGCTATGACGTCTATCTCGTGTCGGCCAAGACCGGCGAAGGCCTCGATACCCTGCGTAATCTGCTGCCCCACCGCATGACGGCCTTTTCCGGCCCGTCGGGCGTCGGCAAGTCGAGCCTGCTGTCCCAGATCCTGGGCCGGGAAGACTTGTCCGTCGGCGCCGTCAGCGAAAAGATCAAGCGCGGCCGCCATACGACACGCCATTCGGAAATCATGCGCCTCGACAGCGATACGTATGTCGTCGATACGCCGGGATTCAGCTCTCTCGACTTCGAGCACCTCGACCCGAAGGAAGTCCTGCGCCTCTTCCCGGACATGCTGCCCTACAGCGGCGGCTGCAAGTTCTCGTCGTGTCTCCATCTGTCCGAACCGGAATGTACGGTCAAACAGGCCGTCGCTGACGGCCATATCCAGAAAGAACGGTATGACACATACTGTAAGATACTCACTTCCATTGCAGAAAGGAAACGATAGTCATGGTAACCATTTGCCCATCTATATTATCGGCGGACTTCTCCCGCCTGGCTGAAGACATTCAGGACGTCGAACGGAAGGGGGCAGATTGTATCCATCTCGACTTGATGGACGGCCATTTCGTGCCGAACCTGACCTTTGGCGTCCCCGTCGTCAAGGCTCTGCGTAGCTGCACCAAGCTGCCCTTCGATGCCCATCTCATGGTAGAACATCCGGAAACCTACATCGACGGCCTGGCTGCTGCCGGTGTCCAGTACGTCACGGTCCATCAGGAAGCCTGCACCCATCTCGACCGGGTCCTGCAGCAGATCCACGAAGCCGGCATGAAAGGCGGCGTCGCCCTCAACCCGGCGACCCCCGTATCGACTTTGTCCTGCCTGGCCGGGCAGCTGGACATGATCCTCATCATGAGCGTCAACCCCGGCTTCGGCGGCCAGAAGTTCATTCCTTATGCCGTCGATAAGATCCGCCAGGCCAAGGCGCTTCTGGAACAGGCCGGCAATACGACGGCTGTCATCGAAGTCGATGGCGGCGTCAATGCCAAGACCGTCCAGGCCGTCAAAGACGCCGGTGCGACCTTCCTCGTCGCCGGCAGTGCCGTCTTCGGAGCTGACGACCGGGCCGCTGCCATCGCGTCCTTGCGATAAGGACTTGTATTTCTTCTTTTCATGTGCTAAAATCATACATGTAGTTCAAATGAATAAGGATAGTCTTTGAGGCAAGGTGAGAAAGCGGCGCTTTCAATTCCTGACCGGCGGTGACAGTCCGCTAACCCGCAAGGGTTGAACCGATGCAATTTCGGTACCGACAGTACAGTCTGGATGGGAAAAGACGACAGATTGTGTTTTTGTTGCGCTCAAAAGGCTATGGGAATCTTACGTCCATAGCCTTTTTTTATCTTGCGAATCTGAATAGAAGGGAAGGAATACATTGGAACCGGCAGAGTATATGAAAAAAGCCCTGGAATTGGCAAAGACCGCCCTGGGCTATACGACACCCAATCCTGCCGTCGGCTGCGTCATCGTCAAAGATGGCGAAATCGTCGGCACGGGATACCATCATAAGGCCGGCACGCCTCATGCCGAAGTATGGGCATTGCGTGAAGCTGGCGAACGGGCGAAGGGGGCTACGGTCTATGTGACCCTCGAACCTTGCGCCCATTACGGGAGAACGCCGCCGTGTGCCCGGACCCTCGTCGAAAAAGGCGTCGGCAAAGTCGTCATGGCCATGCTCGACCCCAACCCCTTAGTGGCTGGCAAAGGCGCGGCCATCCTGCGCAAAGCCGGCATCGCCGTCGAAGTCGGCCTCATGTCGAAGGAAGCGGCTCAGCTCAACGAAGTCTTCATCAAGAACATGATGGTCCAGAAACCGTTCATCGCCATCAAACTGGCCCAGAGCCTCGATGGCCGCACAGCTTCACGGACGGGGAAATCCCAGTGGATCACCAACGAATGGGCCCGCAGCTACGGTCACTATCTGCGCTCCATCTATGACGGCATCTTAGTCGGCATCAACACGGTCCTGACGGACAATCCCCTCTTGACCAGCCGCATCGAACGGCCCGGCCAGGATGCACCGCATCAGCCCGTGCGCATCGTACTGGATACGAAAGGGCGGACGCCTTTGAATTCGCTCGTCGTCACCGATAAGACGACGCAGACCATCATCGTCACGACGTCCCTGTGCCCGGTAGAGAAGATGAAAGCCCTGAAAGAGGCTGGCGTCCGCGTCATCCTGGCACCGCTCCAGGACGGCAAGACCATCTACCTGCCCGACGCCTTACAGCTCCTGCACGACGAAGGGCTGACCAGCATCCTCGTCGAAGGCGGCAGTACCGTCCAGGGCAGCTTCTTCGATGCCCGCCTGGTCGATAAGATCTATGCCTTCATGGGGGACAAGGTCATCGGTGGGACCGGAGCCCTGCCGTCTGTCGGCGGCTGCGGCGTCGATGAACTCGATGAATGCCTGCCGCTGGTCTACGATTCGGCAGAACTCCATGACAATAATGTATTGATTACGGCATATAATGCCAACAGGGAGGGCGCTATGTTCACTGGC
>NZ_APHY01000069.1 GCF_000417505.1 Megasphaera sp. NM10 | reverse complement strand
TCAGGTGGGTTCGATTCCCATCACCCGCTCCATTTTTTTGAGACTCAGTAGCTCAGCTGGATAGAGCAACAGCCTTCTAAGCTGTGGGTCTAGGGTTCGAATCCCTACTGGGTCACCACTTACTTGCGCCTATAGCTCAGGGGATAGAGCACCGGTCTCCGGAACCGGGTGCGAAGGTTCGAATCCTTCTAGGCGCACCAAAAAAATAGTGAAAAGGACCCCGCACGAAGGCTTTTGCCATCATGCGGGGTCCTTTTTCATTTTATAGTTTGTATAATCTGGTTTTAAATTGTTAACCATCCGCTAACTGCTGCATGGTAGGGAATACACAAAATTCACAGCGGGACGCCCTCTGGGCGTCCCCTACAGCAAAAAAGGGATTGTCGCATGTGCGACAATCCCTTTTCTATATCTTACACTAAACCTTGTTCAATCATGACGTCGGCGACTTTCATGAAGGCCGTGATGTTGGCACCGGCGACGTAGTTGTCGGGGACGCCGTATTTTGCGGCGTTGTCACGGGATTCTTCAAAGATGTTGCGCATAATGTCTTTGAGGGTAGCGTCGACTTTTTCAAAGGGCCAGGACAGGCGTTCCGAGTTCTGAGCCATTTCCAGGGCCGATACGGCGACGCCGCCGGCATTTGCAGCTTTGGCCGGCGCAAAGAGGACGCCGTGTTCCTGGAAGTAAGCCATAGCGTCGAGGGTCGACGGCATGTTGGCGCCTTCGCCGATGGCTTTTACGCCGTTCTGGACGAGGATTTTAGCCGATTCCAGGTCGATTTCGCCCTGTGTAGCGCAGGGGAGGGCGATGAAGGCCGGGATTTTCCACATATCGCGGCTGTTTTCGTGGTATTCTGCATCCGGATGGGTTTCGATGTATTCTTTGATGCGGCCGCGGCGGACTTCTTTGATGTCCTTGACGGTTGCGACGTCGATGCCATTGGCGTCATAGATATAGCCGCTGGAGTCGGAGCAGGTGACGACCTTGGCACCCAGGGCCTGGGCTTTTTCGATGGCATAGATGGCGACGTTGCCCGAACCGGAAACGATGACCGTCTTGCCTTTGATGTCGATGTTCTTGTTGTCCAGCATATCCTTGACGAAATAGAGGAGACCATAGCCGGTAGCTTCTGTACGGGCGAAGCTTCCGCCGTAATCAATGCCTTTGCCTGTGAGTACGCCGGCATCGAAAGCGTCCTGGATGCGTTTGTACTGGCCATAGAGGAAGCCGATTTCACGGGCGCCGACGCCGATGTCGCCAGCCGGTACGTCGATGTTGGGGCCGATGTGGCGGCACAGTTCGGTCATGAAGCTCTGGCAGAAATGCATGACTTCCCGGTCCGATTTGCCTTTCGGGTCGAAGTCCGAGCCGCCTTTGCCGCCGCCGATGGGAAGGCCGGTCAGGGCGTTCTTGAAGATCTGTTCAAAAGCCAGGAACTTCAAGATGCTCAGGTTGACGCTCTTGTGGAAGCGCAGGCCGCCTTTGTAAGGGCCGATGGCGCTGTTGGCCTGGACGCGGTAGCCGCGGTTGACGTGGAAGACGCCGTTGTCATCTTCCCAGGGGACGCGGAAAATGATGACGCGTTCCGGTTCGATGATGCGTTCCAGGATGTGGTGCTGTTTATATTTCGGTTCCTTTTCCAGCATGGGCACGAGGGACGTCAGTACTTCGCGGGCTGCGTTCTGGAATTCCGTCTGTTCAGGGTCACGGCGCTGGATGATGGCCAGCACGTCTTCTACATACTGCTGCATTTCTGTCATAATGGATTCTCCTTTGAATGAATATTTTATTGTAATGAGGTAGTCGATAGATGCGTCGTAATGACTTTTTTGCATCCGTTGGAGATATTATAGAAAAGATTTTAGAAAATGTAAATAAAAACTTAAAAAATTAGTGATAGAGATTTCAAAACGATAAAATTCAAAAATCGAATAATTGATTTGTCATGACTGGCAGGGGCCGGAGAAGCGTAGTATAATAGGGAAGATGTTTGAAGAAGGGAAGTGCATGTATGGAAACATGGCTTGATCTGCATATGCATACGAAATATAGTATGGATGGCCAATTCGAGCCGGCCGACTTGATGCGCCAATGCGCCGATGCCGGCGTGACGACCGTCGCCGTGACCGACCACGATTCGGCCCGGGCTATCCCGGAAGCGCGGCAGGAAGCGGCCCGGCTGGGCTTGAACCTGGTGCCGGGCATCGAAATCAGCTGCCAGTATAAAGGGAAGAATTTCCACCTTCTCGGCTATGGCATCCATGCCGAGGACCCTGTTTTTGCGGCCATTGAAAAGGATGTATACGGCCAGCGCCGGGCGATTTCAGAAAAGGTCCTCGACGCCGTCGAAGCCCTGGGCATCGTCCTCGACCGGCCGGCTATCTGGAAGCTCTGCAGCGGCGATGCCGTTGCGTCCGTCCATATCGCCCGCGTCGCCCTGGCGGACCCGCGCAATGCGGATTGTCCCGTCCTGGCACCGTACCGGCCGGGTGGGGCGCGGAGCGATGCGCCATACGTCAACTTTGGCTGGGATATCTGCGGCCAGGGAGGCCCGGCTTTCGTGCCCATGACCTTCATGGATTTTGCCAAAGCCGTCGCCATCATCCACGACCACGGCGGTGTCGCCGTCCTGGCCCATCCCGGTGCCAATATGAAGCAGAACCGGCCGCTGACGGAAGAGCTCATCGCTACGGGCCTCGATGGCATCGAAGCCTATTGCAGCTATCACGACGAAGGGACGAGTGCTTTTTACCGCCGCATTGCCGATAACTATGGCCTGATGGCGACCTTGGGCAGCGATTACCACGGCCGGGCCAAGCCGCACATCCGGCTCGGGACGTACGGCCATCCGGAACCGCAGGCCCTGTGGGACCGGCTCTGCCAGAAAATCAAACAACAACATGGGGAAGTGTATGTATCGTGAAAACGAAAAAAATGATATCTGCCCTGGCCTTGACCCTTTGTCTGGCCCTGGGCATGACGACAGGTTCTTTGGCGAGTGCTGCCGACAATGAAGGCGCAGCCTATACGACGGGCGTCGCCAGTGTCGACCAGCACATGGATGCCGTAGCCAGGGCCAAGGCCAAAGCCGCTAAGGCTGCCAAGAAGGCAGGGAAGACGAAAAAAGACCAGGCCGGCAAGACGGCGCCTGTATCGTCCCAGCCAGCCGCTGCAGCCAGCACAGCCGCCAAGCCCGCAGTCATCGGCAATGTCCCGCGGTCGGCGAAACCCGCCGGAGCCCGCGGCGTCATGCGCAACTATAATCCCGTGACCGATGCGGCGCCGGCCGAACCGATGGCCATCAAGGAAACGCATTTCCAGTTCCGCGAAACGCTGCTCCTGCGGCCGAAGACGGACATGGTCGTCATCCATCACGTCGGCATCCCCGATGGCGATACGTCGGCAGCGGCTATCCATCGCGCCCATCTGGCCAACGGCTGGGCCGGTATCGGTTACCATTACGTCATCCGCAAAGACGGGACCATTGAACGGGGCCGCCCGCTGGCTACGGTCGGTGCTCATGCCGAAGGGCAGAACTACCATACCGTCGGCATCAATGTGACGGGCAATTTTGAAAAGGAAATCCCCACGCCGGCCCAGATCCACTCCCTGGAAGGACTGGTCGCCTGGATCTGCAAGATCTACAGCATCGTGCCGGGTCCGTCTACCATCGTAGGCCATCGCGACGTCAACAGTACGGACTGCCCGGGCCGCAACCTCTACAGCCTGCTACCGCAGATCCGCAAGGATGTCGCCCAGAAGATGAACGGTATGGATTCGTCTTATGAAGATAAGCTGAAGAAGACGAATTTCCTCAAGATGAGCCGGAAAGAACGGGAAGCCATCATCATGCAGGGCGCGTCGGTCTTCTAATCGCTACTGGCAGGGGCCAGTGAACTATGATATAATTAAATAGTTGCAGTTGAATCACGATAAGGGCTGCGCATGGACCGCCTTGTTTTCCAGGGCTTCATGCGACAGCCCCAATTTGTCATGAGGTAAAAACGATATGAAGCAATTCTTTCAATGGATGAATCAAGATGAAAATATCCGCTCCGCCGTGGCTGCGTTTTCCCAGCCCGGCTGTCATAGTATCTACGGCCTCAGCGGTTCCGTCAAGAGCGCCCTCGTCGCCAAGACCCTGACGGAAAAGCCGGGGCAGGCCGTCCTCGTCGTCCCGTCGCGGGAACAGGCTGCGGCCTGGATGGCGGACCTGGCCTTTTTGGTACCGGACCTGCCAGTCCTGGATTTCCCTGTCGTCGACAAGGCCGTCTTTACGACGACGGCCAAGAGCCTGGACCGGACGGCCCGGCAGATGGAAGCCTTGGGCCGCCTGCGCCAGGGTGACCGGCTCCTGATCCTGGCGGCACCGGAAGAAGCGGCCCAGTACGTCATGGCGCCGCAGCGCATCGATGCCGCCGCTATCGACGTGGCCATCCATCAGGACTACGACCGCGACGAGTTGTTGCAGCACCTCGTCGACGCCGGCTATGAACGGGTCGACATGGTCGAACGGCGCGGTCATTTTTCCGTCCGCGGCGACATCGTCGATATCTATGCCGTCAACGAACCGCAGCCCCTGCGCCTGGAGTTCTTCGGCGACGAACTGGACAGCCTGCGCACGTTCGATACAGACAGCCAGAAATCCCAGGACCAGCGGGAAAAGGCCCGCATCCTGCCCATTTCCCTGACTGTCCAGGATGACGAGAAATATACGCTCCTGGACTATGCCGGACAGGGCGTCATCATCTGGGATGAACCGAACCGCGTCCGCGAAGGCCTGAAGAAGGTCCTCAAGGAGTCCGACGACTATAAGGGCCGCCTGGCGTCCTGGAAAAATCTGGTCACAGCCCAGCGCCCGGGGCCGCAGCTCATCTTGTCGCTCATGGCCCAGTCCGTGCCGGATATGATGATAGACACGTCGGCCAGCTTTGCCGCCAAGATGATGGCCAGTTTCCAGAAGCAGTTCAACCTCCTGGAAGAAGAAGTGGACCATTGGCGGGACCTGGGGAATACAATCCTCTTCGTCATCAACAGCCGCGACCGACGGGCTTCGCTCCAGGCCTGGATGAAGCAGCATGAGCTGCCGTTCCGGGACTACGATGATGACCAGAGTACGCCAGGCGGCGTCTACGTCGTCGAAGGGGAGATCCACGACGGCTTCGAGCTGCCTTATGCCAAAATCGTCGTCGTCGCCGAACGGGATGTCTTCGGCACCCAGAAGCGGCGCCTGCGCCATCATGCCGCCAAAGGCCAGGAAATCAACGTCTTTACCGACCTCAAGCCCGGCGATTACGTCGTCCACGAAGTCCACGGCATCGGCCGCTACATCGGTATCAAGACCATTGAAATGGATGGTGTCCACAAGGATTATCTGGAAATCCACTATGCCGGCAAGGATATCCTCTACGTGCCGACGGACCAGTTGTCCCTGTTGCAGCGCTACATCGGTAACGAAGGGGATACGCCGAAATTACAGAAAATGGGCGGTTCCGACTGGCAGAAGACGCGGGCCAAGGCCCAGAAGTCCATTACCGACCTGGCAGAAAAACTCGTCGCCCTCTATGCCAAGCGGGAAGTCGTCCAGGGCTATGCCTTTCCGCCGGATACGCCGTTCCAGAAGGAATTTGAAGAAGCCTTTCCTTATGAAGAAACGGAAGATCAGTTGAAAGCCGTCCGCGATATCAAGGCCAGCATGGAAAAGCCGACGCCCATGGACTGCCTGGTCTGCGGCGACGTCGGTTTCGGCAAGACTGAAGTGGCCATGCGGGCCATCTTCAAAGCCGTCACAGCTGGCAAGCAGGTCGCCGTCCTGGTGCCGACGACGGTCTTGTCGCAGCAGCATTTCCAGACCTTTATGGAACGCTTCGGTCCCTTCGGCGTCCACGTCGACGTCCTCAACCGCTTCCGCTCGTATAAAGAAAAGAAAGATATCCTGGCCCGGACCCTGACCGGCGATATCGACGTCCTCATCGGGACCCACAGCCTGCTCAACAAGAAGGTCAAGTTCAAGGACCTGGGTCTCCTGGTCGTCGATGAAGAACAGCGCTTCGGCGTGGCCCAGAAGGAAAAATGGAAGGCCTGGGCAGCAAATATCGACGTCCTGTCCCTGAGCGCCACGCCGATTCCGCGGACGCTGCACATGTCCCTGGTCAACCTGCGGGAAATGTGCGTCATCGAAACGCCGCCGACAGACCGTTTCCCGGTCCAGACCTATGTGACCGAATACGACGCCCGCATCGTCAGCGATGCCATTATGCGCGAAAAACGGCGGGGCGGCCAGGTCTTCTTCGTCTACAACCGCGTTGCGACCATCGAAAAGATGAAAGACGAACTCCAGGCCCTCTTGCCGGATGTGACCATCGGCATCGCCCACGGCCAGATGGCCGGGAGCCTGCTGGAATCGGTCATGTTCGATTTCTATGAAGGCAAATACGACGTCCTCCTCTGTTCGAGCCTGGTCGAAAACGGCCTGGACGTAGCCAATGCCAATACCATCATCATTTACGACGCCGACCACTTCGGCCTGTCCCAGCTCTATCAGATGCGCGGCCGCGTCGGTCGGAGCCATCGCATGGCCTATGCCTATTTCCTCTACCGCCGCGACAAGGTCCTGTCGGAAGTCGCCGAAAAACGCTTGCAGGCCATCAAGGAATTCACCGAACTCGGCTCGGGCTTCAAGATTGCCATGCGTGACCTGGAAATCCGCGGCGCCGGCAACCTCCTGGGTCGGGAACAGCACGGCAATATCGCCAGCGTCGGCTTTGCCATGTACTGCCATATGCTGGAAGATGCCATCGCCAAGGCTCAGAACGGCAAGGAAGCAGCGCCGCCGCCACCGGAAACGGTCATGGAAATCCACGTCGACGCCTTTATCGACGACGGCTATATCCAAAATGGCGGCCAGAAAATCGAAATGTACCAGCGCCTGGCCGTCTTATCGTCGAAAGAAGAACTGGCCGACCTGCGCCGGGAACTGGCCGACCGCTACGGCAAGCCCAGCCAGCCCGTAGAGAAATTGCTGCAGGTCACGGAAACGCGCCTCGACGCCAAGGCCCAAGGATTGGTCCTCATCGCTCAGAAGAAAGACGTCCTGGAATTGAAGTGGCAGCGCGTCGCCGATATACCCGACCTTTCCAAACTGGAACCGTCCCTGCGCCGCCGTTTCCGCCTTGTGCCCAACATGCCCGTCATGGTCCGCGTCTCCCTGGCTGGGATTTCCGACGTCCTGGCCTTTATCCAGACGCTGCTGGTGGCCTTTTCATCATTGAGAAAGGGGAATTCCCTTGAGTAAGAACTCCTTTTTACGGGGCGCCATGGTCCTCACCGTGGCCGGTATCGTCGTCAAGATCCTGGGCGGGCTGAACCGTATCTTCTTGTCGCGCCTCTTGGGGGGCGAAGGCATCGGCCTGTACCAGATGGCTTATCCCGTCTATATCCTGCTCCTGAGCATTATCGGCGCCGGGATTCCCATTGCCGTGTCCATCATGATCGCTGAGGAAGCGGCCAAAGGCCATTACAGCGGCGTCCGCCGTATCTTTCATGTGACCCTGGTCTTCATGACCGTCGTCGCCGTCGTCTGCGGCCTGGCCCTGCCTTTTGGCGCCCATGGCCTGGTCGAAATGGGCATCGTCCGCGATAGCCGGGTCTTTCCGGCTCTGGCCGTCCTGGCGCCGGCCCTGAGCCTGTCGGTCATCGCCTGCTGTTTCCGCGGCTATTTCCAGGGCCTGCAGCTCATGACGCCGACGGCACTGTCCCAGATGGCAGACCAGTTTGTCCGGGTCTGCACCATGCTCGTCCTGGCCTGGATTCTCTTGCCGAAGGGTCTGGAATGGGCCGCTGCCGGTGCCGCCTTCGGCGCCGTCCCGGGGGCGGCGGCAGGGCTGGTGCTCATCGCTTTCCTGTATTACCGTCACAGCCGCCATCCCATGCCCGATGACGACGGCGTCTTCGTCATCCAGTCGCCGCGGCGCATCATCCGCCGGCTCATCGTCCTGGCCGTGCCCGTAGCGGCGGCCAACATGCTCCTGCCGGCCGTGGCCAGCATCGACTTGTTCATCGTGCCCCTGCGTCTGGAAGCAGCTGGCTACAGCACCCATCAGGCGACGGCCCTTTACGGCTATCTGACGGGCATGGCCAACGGCCTGGTCCAGCTGCCGGCTATCTTGACCATCGCCTTGGCGACGAGCCTCGTCCCGGCCGTATCGGCTGCCTTTTCCCAGCGGAATCGGGACGTCATCCTCGACCGGACCGACACGGCCATGCGCATTGCCAACGTCATCACCGTGCCGGCCTGCCTGGGCCTGGCCGTCCTGGCCGTACCCATTTCCCGGCTCCTCTATGCGACGCCGGCAGCGGGGCCGGCCATCTGCGTCCTGTCCATTTCGGTCTTCCTCGTCGGTCTCCAGCAGATCACCAGCGGCCTTTTGCAGGGCATGGGCCATACGGCCGTCCCGCTGTACAACATGGCCGCCGCGGCCGTCGTCAAGATTATCCTCAGCTGGCACTTGACGGCCATTCCCTGGCTGGGCGAAGTCGGCGCCGCCTGGGCGACCAATGCCGATTTGGCCGTCGCTACGGCGCTCAATCTTTACTTTGCCCGTAAATACATTGCCTACCGCGTCCAGTGGGGCTACATCGGGAAACTCTTTCTGGCCGGCGCCGCCATGGCCGGCACGGCCTGGCTCGTCCACCACGCCTTGTTCGTCCTCTTCGGCAACGCCGTGGCCACCATCGCCGCCATCATGGCCGCAGCCCTGGTCTACCTCATCGGCCTCGTCGTCTTCCGGGCCCTCACGGCAGAAGATATCGAAAAAATCCCCGTCGTCGGGAAGAAAGTAAGCCGGCGGATACATTTGTAGGAAAGACGCAGGCCGCAGTCCGCGGGTGGCAGGCCAGAAAAAAATACACGGCCTGCGGCCGTATGCGTAGGGGCTGTCGCACGAAGGCTTCGGCCATCATGCGAGGCCCCTTTTACTTTATAGTTTGTAGTACGGAGTTTGTAGAAGCTGGTCTTAAATTTTTTACCATTTGCTACAAACTAAAAACTACAAACTTAAAACTCAAAAAGAGGCGATGTCGTCAGTTTGAATCTGTTGCCGCGCATGTCATCGGGGATGTACACAGGATTCACGCGGGACGCCTTAACAGGACGTCCCCTACGATGCGGCCTGCGACCGGTAGGGACGTTAGCCCCAAAACTCGATGAACGGCTCTAGGCTGCGGCCTGCGGGACGGCCTTTGGCCGTCCCTTGCTTTTTCCCGTTCTTTTTGCTATACTGGAAACAAATAGTTGAGCAAATCAACTAATTACTGAAGAAAAGGGGATGCAGCACATGGATTATTTGAAGGCTGGTCATGATTTCAGTGTCATCAACCAGCGTTCCCAAGCCTATGTGGTCGAAGCGTGCCGTCCTTGGAATTTGTCTTATTCGGAACATGTGACGCTCCTGAGTTTGTACAGCCACGATGGCTGCCGGCAGAATGAGCTCTGTCAGGTCATGCAGGCCGACAAAGCCTGGTGGCCCGGAATCTGAAGACGCTGGAGGCGAAGGGATTCGTCAGCCGGCGCCAGCAGGGGACGGACCGGCGTTACAAGTATCTTTATTTGACGCCCAAGGCCCGGGAGCTGCAGGATACGATGGAAGAGATTTTAAGGAAATGGGTCGACGTCCTCGTCCAGGGCGTCGATGAGGTGACGCTGGGGCCGGCGTTGCAGCTCATGCATCAAGTGGCCGACAATGCCGCTGAAGCCGATATTGCTGCCCTTAATCCCACAAAGGAGATGAAGCCATGAAACGCGATTGGAAATATACAGTCCTCGTCATAGCCGTCCTGACGGCCTTGGGCCTGACAGGCTGCGGCCAGCAGACCCAGCAGGCCGAACAGCCCCAGCTGGTCAAGGCCATCCAGGTCGGCAGTGAAACGGCGGGCACGACGGCCGGTACCTATTCGGGGACGGTCAAGGGCCGATACCAGAGTAATTTGTCCTTCCAGGCCGGCGGCCGCATTACGGCCCGCAACGTCCAGCTCGGCTCCCAGGTCCATGCCGGAGACGTCCTGATGACGGTCGACCCGAAAGACGTGGCCCAGGCTGTCAATCAGACCCAGGCCCAGGTCGACGCCGCTGCTGCTCAGCTCCAGCTGGCCCAGTCCAATTTAACCCGTTATCAGCAATTATACGATATGGATGCCATCAGCGCGTCCGTCCTGGACCAGTACCAGACGGCTTACGACCAGGCTTCGGCCCAGTATAACCAGGCCTTGGCAGTCTCCAGCAGGCGCAGGAAAACCAGTTATCCTATACGCAGCTCACGGCCGATGCCGACGGCGTCATCTCAGCCGTATCGGCGGAAGTCGGCCAGGTCGTCGCTGCCGGCCAGACTGTAGTCACCCTGGTCCATTCAGGGGACCTGGAAGTCCAGGTCAATGTACCGGAAAATAAACTGGCTGATTTCCCGGTCGGCAAGAACGTGACCGTCACCTTCTGGGCCCTCCAGAACCAGCAGACCGCCGGTGTCGTCCGCGAAGTGGCTCCTATGGCCGATGCGGCGTCGCGGACGTACCAGGTCAATATTTCCCTGCCCAATCCGCCGGACGGCATGCAGCTCGGCATGACGGCTACGGTTGCCAACGGCAGTGAACAGGCAGCCGCTGAAGATACCTTCGTCCTGCCGCTGGCCGCCATCTATCAGACCGGCGACACGCCCCAGGTCTGGGTCGTCGGCAAGGATAAGACCTTGTCCCTGAAAGACGTGACGGTCCAGGATTTTGGCGATAATACGGTCAAAGTCACGGGCCTCAGCCGCGGTGATGTCGTCGTCACGGCCGGCGTCCATATGCTCAGTGAAGGACAGAAAGTCCGCGTAGAGGGGGAAGATGAATGAAAAATTTATCGGAAGTCTCTATTCACAACCGCGTCCTCGTCTGGTACTTCATCATCCTCGTCGCCATTGCCGGTATCTTTTCCTACATGAAACTGGGCCGCATGGAAGACCCGACGTATACGGTTCGGACTATGGTCGTCTCCGTCGCCTGGCCCGGTGCCACGGCGGAACAGATGCAGGAACAGGTGACGGATAAAATCGAAAAGAAACTGCAGGATACGCCGAACCTGGATTACATCAAGAGTTATTCCCGGCCCGGCCAGTCGGTCATCTACGTCTACCTCGACGACAAGGCGCCGCGCGACAGCATCCGCAGCACCTGGCATGAAGTCCGCAATTTGACGGAAGATATGAAGAAAGATTTGCCCGAAGGCGTCTATGGGCCTTATTACAACGACCGTTTCGACGACGTCTACGGTTCTATCTATGCTATCACCGGCGATGGCTATTCGTATGAAGAATTGCGTCAGAAAGCGGAAAAGATACGCCGCATGATGATGTCCGTCGACGATGTCAGCAAAGTCGAACTCGTCGGCGAACAGTCGGAAAAGGTCTACATCGAAGTGGCCAATTCCAAACTGGCCGAACTGGGGATTGCGCCGACGACCATCGCCAATGCCGTCAAAGGCCAGAACCAGATGACGCCGGCCGGCATGGTCGATACCCAGTCGGACAACGTCTACCTGCGCCTGTCCGGTGTCTTTGAAGACGTCGAAGCCATCCGCAACCTGCCCATCAATGCCAATGGCCGCGTCTTCCGCCTGGGCGATATCGCCACGGTCGAACGGCGCTATACAGAACCGGCGGACCCGAAGATGTTCTATAATGGCAAGCCTGCCGTCGGTATCGCCTTGTCCATGAAGAGCGGCGGCAATAACCTCCAGCTCGGCGAAAACTTGAAGAAGTTGCAGGAAAGCGTCAAATCCGATTTGCCGGCCGGCATGGAAATCCACCAGGTATCGGACCAGCCGCAGGTCGTCAAAGAGTCCATCAGCGACTTTACCAACACCCTGCGTGAAGCCATCATCATCGTCCTCGTCGTCAGCTTCCTCAGCCTGGGACTGCGGACGGGCCTGGTCGTCGCTTTCTGTATCCCACTGGTCCTGACCGGCGTCTTCTGTGTTATGGAAGTAGCCGGCATCGACTTGCATAAGGTTTCCTTAGGTTCCCTGATCATCGCCCTGGGCCTCCTCGTCGACGACGCCATCATTGCCGTCGAAATGATGACGGTCCAGCTGGAGAAGGGCATGAACCGCGTCGATGCGGCCTGCTATGCCTTCAAGGCGACGGCCAAGCCCATGCTGACGGGGACCCTCATTACCTGCTCCGGCTTCATCCCCGTCGCCTTTGCCGATGGGGCGGCGTCGGAATTCTGTAAGGATTTGTTCCCAGTCATCACGGCGGCCCTGGTCCTGTCGTGGATTGTATCGGTCATGGTGGCACCGCTCTTCGGCTATTACCTGATCAAGCCGAAAGTGGCCAAAGGCGAAGAGCCGGAGCCCTTGTATCAGAGCCGGTTCTACGTCTTCTTCCGCAAGGTCCTGACCTGGTGCCTGACCCACCGGGTATTAGTCATCGGCGGGACAGCGGCTATGTTCATCTTGTCCGTCGGCATGATGAAACTCATTCCCCAGGAATTTTTCCCGCCCTCCCTGCGGCCGGAACTCATCGTCGAAATGACCCTGCCTGAAGGCTCGTCCATGCAGGCCACGCAGAAGGAAGCATCCCGCTTTGCCCAGTATCTGGACAGTCAGCAGGCGAAGCTCAAAGATTATTCGTACTACGTCGGCGAAGGGGCACCGCGTTTCGTCCTGACCATCGAACCGGTCCTGCCGGCCAATAACTACGCCCAGTTCGTCGTCGTCGCCAAGGATACGCAGACGAGGGAAGAATTGACGCAGTCCATCAAACAGGAAATGGCCGACAAGTTCCCCAACGTCCGCTGCAACGTCAAGAACGTGCCCTTAGGGCCGCCGTCGGATTACCCCATCATGCTGCGCGTATCCGGCTACGATACGGATAAGGTCAAAGCCTATGCCCAGCAGATCGCGGCGCGCATTGCCAAGGACCCGAATACGGAAAATGTCTTCCTCAACTGGGACCAGAAAAATAAGATCATGCACGTCGACCTGGATCAGAATAAGCTGCGGGCCATGGGCATTTCCGGTGAAGACATTGCCCAGACCTTGTATACGGAACTGTCCGGGGCGACGGTCGCCCAATACTATGCGGCCGATAAGACCATCGGCATCCAGCTGCGCCTCCAGGACAGCGACCGCAATGACCTGGCCAAGATCAAGAGCCTGCCCGTCTACGTAGGCCAGGCCGGTTACGTGCCGCTGGAACAGATTGCCACTATTTCCTATAAAGGCGAAGATGGCCTCATCTGGCGCCGCGATTTGAAACCGACCATCACCATCAACGGCGGCATCAAGTCCGGTACGGCCAACGATGTGACGCAGAAAGCCTACGATTCCATTGCCGATATCCGGGAAAGCATGCCCTTTGGCTATACCGTCGAAGTCGACGGGGCCCTGGAAAACAGCCAGAAGTCCCTGAAGTACCTCCTGGTACCGGTACCGGTCATGGTCATCATCATCATGACCCTGCTCATGTTCCAGCTGCGCAGTCCGTCGCTCATGTTCCTGGCCCTGATTACGGCGCCTATGGGACTCATCGGCGTCTCTTGGGGGATGCTCCTCTTCGGGAAATCCCTGGCTTCGTCGCCGATTTGGGCATCCTGGCCCTGGGCGGCATGATCATCCGCAACTCCATTATTCTCCTGGACCAGATACAGAAACATATGGCTGCCGGCGAAGACCCATGGCATGCCGTCATCGACTCGGCGGTCATGCGCTTCCGGCCCATCATGCTCACGGCCGCAGCGGCCATCCTGGGCATGATACCCCTCATGAAGAGCGTCTTCTGGGGCCCCCTGGCCGTCGCCATCGCCAGCGGCCTCTTCGTCGCCACCGTCCTGACCCTGCTGGTCCTGCCGACCATGTACGCCGCCTGGTTCAAAGTAAAGAGAACGAGTTAGCTTAGTGGCTCGTGGTTCGTGGCTCGTAGGGGCCGTCCTGAAAGGCGGTCCGCAAGGGCTCTCCTTATAGGAGAGATGTCAGCGAAGCTGACTGAGAGGTTGCTCTTCATAGTTTGTAGTACGGAGTTTGTAGAAGATAGTTTTAAATTTAAGACCATCCGCTAACCACTAGCCACTAGCTACTAATCACTCAAAAAAGTCCTGTCGCACATGCGGCAGGACTTTTTTGCCATGATCCGAAAGCCTGAGGCGTCAGTCTTCCGGGTCCGTAGCAATGTCCGGTTCGTTCTTGCGGTTGAAGCCGATGATGCGGCGCGGCTTTTCGATGTCGTCGTGGCGGGGGACGGCGACGAGGAGCAAGTTGAGCTGGGAAATGTGCTGGACCAGTTCGACCGCCGAGCCGTCGGACAATTCGCCGTAGAAGACGATCATGTTCGGGTCCCAGTAGCCGATGTCCTGGATGCTGAAGGTGATGTCGCCAGCCGATACCAGGCGCCCGCCGGCCTGCATGTCGTCGGGCAGGCCCGATTCAAAGTTGTTGATCAGGGCGACGATGCGCTGATACATGTCGGAAGCCAGATAGGGCGCTTCCGGGTCGTCTTCTTCTTCCGGGACGGCGCCGGGCTGGAGGATAGTCAGTTCCTTTTCTGCAGCTGCCTCTTTTTCGGGGGCCTTTTGTTTTTTCTTATCGTTTACGTCTGCCATAAAAATCCCTCCTTATCATTCTCATTATATCATTTAGACATAGAATGAGGCAATTCCTACTACTTTTTTCCGGGTAGCAGGCTTTTTTTCTTGGCATCCCTATGCTGATATGGTATAATGGTCAAGACATGCTGACATCAGGTAACATATTTTCACACGAAAAGAGGTTTTTTCTTCATGGAATATGTGAACGAGTTGGACACTATATCGGCGGGAGCTGCGAAAAAAGAGGCGGCTCTCAAGGTACATCGTCTTACGTTTATGGAGGCTACGATGATGGTCGTCGGGTCTACCATAGGTTCCGGTGTTTTAGGTTTAGCTTTTGCCAGTCGCAATGCCGGCTGGCCCGTCCTGCTTACGTGGCTTGTCGTAGCAGGCTTTTTTTCTATCATCTCCATGCTCTATGTCGCCGAAGCGACGCTGCGCACCACGAGGCCCTTACAGCTGTCGGGCCTGGCTGAAAAGTACGTCGGCAAGATCGGTTCCTGGCTGATTTTCTTTTCCGTCGGGGCCACGTCGTTTTGCAGCCTCATCGCCTATACCAGCGGCTGCGGCAAGATATTGAGCGAATTCTTCGGCATTTCCCTGGAAATGGCCAGCTGCCTCTTTGCCCTCGGGGCGACGAGCGTCGTCTGGCTGGGCCTCAAGGCAACCGGGGTAGCAGAGAAATATTTGAGTTCAGGTATGACGGCCATGCTTATTCTCCTCGTCGGCGCGTCACTTTTTTCGGCCCGCGTACCTGTCGCAGATATCCTCTATACCCACTGGATGTATGCCGTGCCGGTCTTCAACATTGCCGTCTTCTGTTACGCTGTCCAGTACATCGTACCGGAAATTTCCCGGGGCTTCACGCACGAACCGGGGAAACTCGTCCCGTCCATCCTGGCCGGGGCCGGCATTTCCTTCGTCATCCTGGCTCTGGTCCCGATGGCCGTCTTTCTCATGCTGCCCGTCGATGAAATTTCGGAAGTCGCGTCCTTATCCTGGGGCCGCGCCCTGGGGTCGCCGGTCTTCTTCGTCATCGTCAATGCCTTTGCCTTCTGCGCCATGCTGACGTCATTCTGGGCCATTGCCGAAAGTTTCCTGACCAACATGATCGACCGCCTGGGCTTCAAGTCGGAAACGGATATCCGCACGCGGGCGGCCTGCCTGGCCTTCATCGTCATCCCGCCGGTCCTCCTGGCCTACAGCGGCCTCGTCGGCTTCGTCAACGCCATCTTCAGCGCCGGCACCTTCGGTGGCATCATCATGTCCATCCTGCCCGTCTTCATGCTGCGCAGTTCCCGGAAACACGGCGACAAGAAACCGTGTTGGCAATGCGGCTGGATCGCCCATCCCATCATGCAGACCCTGGTCGTCCTCCTCTTTGCCAGTGCCGGCGTCTACGCCATCCTCAGCCTCTGCGGCTGGCTGCCTGCGGCGTGGTAGGATAGCATTTGTAATCTGCAGAGTATTTTTAGGATAGTAGGGGGCGCCACGTGGGCGACCCGTTAGGAATTGGGACAATTTTTCTGGCAAGTAGGTCGGGAAATCGTACATATCCCGGAAGCGGCTGTTGCATTATGCATTTTTGGCTTAATGCGACAGCCGCTTTTTTTTTTTGCTTCCCGTGCCTCTGTAACGCGTTACCTATAAAGAAGAGAGAAGGGAGAGGAGCCGCGGCTTTTTTTCGGAATCAGAAGCGGCGTTCCGCCGCGACAGACTCAAACTGACAACGACGCTTCGGGAAGCCCTTAGCGCGTAGCGGGCCGCCCGCTGTTGCTATCCGTTCTGTCCATCGCTTGTACTCGAAGGTCAAAAGAATTTGGGCGGACCCTACGGATACGGCTACGCTGCAACAAATTCATTATTGTATTACGACCGTATGCCATTAGTTATAAATTCCGGCTGCATACAGGATTCGTGCGGGACGTCGCTACGGCCGTCAAAACAGACAGCAGTGGCTGGGTAGCCCGTTGCGAACAGTCGACTATAGTCTATTTGGACCATGTGACATGGTTTGGCGAATGGCGAACTGCGTCCTGTGACCGGCGGGGGCGTCAGCTCCCAAACTAAAATAGGCCGCATCTACCATCGGGACGAAAGCCTCATCCGGCGGACGGCCAAACGGGGCCTGGCAAAATTGCGCGTCAGGCTGGCTGAATTGAGGGACTGACAAAAACACGGAGCTGTCGCATGTGCGACAGCTCTTTTTTGTGCTACTCTTAGGGAAAATTGCCCTGTCATGGCTATCATGGTACAATCAATGTATAAGAATAATCATGAGTATTATGTCATATACAATACATAGCCGCTGGAAAGATGGCGAGATGGAGGAAATGGAATGGATAATCAGGAATATAATTCGATTGTCAGTTTTATATGGGGCATCGCAGACGACTGCCTGCGAGATGTATACGTGCGGGGCAAGTACCGGGACGTTATCCTGCCCATGACGGTCATCCGCCGTCTCGACGCTATGTTGGAAGAAACGAAGGAAACCGTGCTGTCTATGAAAAAGCAGCTGGATGCAGCACACATCGACAACCAGTGGCCGGCACTGTGCAATGCAGCTGGCCAGGCTTTTTGTAACGCTTCGCCGTTCCTGTTGAAGGACCTGACCAGCCGGGGTAAGAAGCAAACCTTGGAAGCAGACTTCAAGGCCTATCTCGACGGTTTCTCGCCGAACGTCCAGGAAATCCTGGATAAATTCGAGTTCCGCAACCAAATCCGGACCATGGTCGATGCTGATATCCTGGGGGCGGTCATTGAAAAATTCACGTCATCCGATATTAACTTGAGCCCTAAGCCCGGAAAGCTTCCAGGCCTGGATAATCATGGCATGGGGACTATTTTCGAGGAACTCATCCGCCGTTTCAACGAAGAAAACAACGAAGAAGCCGGGGAACACTGGACGCCCCGCGATGTCGTCGAACTCATGGCCGATTTAGCTTTCTACCCCGTAGAAGACCAGATTAAAGATGCTACATATTCCTGCTATGATGGAGCCTGCGGGACCGGCGGGATGCTCACAGTGGCCCAGGCGCGGCTCCTGAAACTGGCAGCCAAACAGCGTAAAAAAGTTTCTATTCACCTGTTCGGACAGGAAATCAATCCGGAAACCTATGCCATCTGCAAGGCTGATATGCTGCTGAAAGGGGATGGTGAGGAAGCGGAACACATTGCCTATGGCTCAACCTTGTCTCTGGACGGGAACCCGTCGCGGCAGTTCGACTTCATGCTCTCCAATCCACCTTATGGCAAGAGTTGGAAGACCGATGCCGACAAACTGGGTGGCAAAAATGAAATCCTCGATACCCGCTTCAATACCTACCTGCCGGGCGGGGAACTGCTGAAGATGATCCCCCGCACCAGCGACGGGCAGCTCTTATTCCTCCTCAATAACGTATCCAAGATGAAGACCGATACCGAACTGGGCAGCCGCATCATCGAAGTCCATAACGGTTCGTCCCTGTTCACCGGCGACGCCGGCAGCGGTGAGAGCAACGCCCGCCGCTATCTGATCGAAAGCGACCTGGTGGAAGCCATCATTGCCCTGCCGGACAACATGTTCTACAACACGGGTATTGGCACCTACATCTGGGTCCTGTCCAATAAGAAAGAAGCCCGCCGGAAAGGCAAAATCCAGCTCATCGATGCGACGCAGATGAAATCGCCCCTGCGCAAGAACATGGGGAACAAGAACTGCGAATTCACGCCGGATATCCGCAAAGAAATCGTCCGCATCTTCCTCGACATGGAAGAAAGCGACGTCAGCAAGGTTTTCGACAACAGCGAATTCGGCTACTGGAATGTCACCGTGAACCGGCCCCTGCGCCTGCGGGTGTTCCCGGAACGGGAGATTCCCGAAAAGGATGAAAAGGGGAAAGTCCTGTTCAAGAAACATATGGAGCTGTTAGACGTGCGCGATGCCGTACAGGAAGCAGCCAAGACAGCACCCTTTGACGACTGGGATGCCTTTGCTAAAGCCACTAAATTGAAGAAGACACAGCTGAAGAAAATCCGTCCTTATATCACCGAAACCGACACAGAAGCGAAAGAAGTCGCCGGGGAAGCGGACCCGGAACTGCGGGATACAGAAAACATCCCATTCCAGTATGAAGGCGGTATCCATACCTTCATGGAGAAAGAAGTCCTGCCCTATGCGCCCGATGCCTATGTAGACGAAGACAAGACCAAAATCGGCTATGAAATCAGCTTTACTAAATACTTCTACAAGCCCGTAAAACTGCGGGATATGAAAGATATCCTGGCGTCCCTGGCGGAACTGGAAAAAGAATCTGAAGGCGTTATGGATGAAATCGTCAGGGGGTTGGAGTGATGGGGAAATATAGCAATCAGGTCAAAACAAATGAAGCATGGCTTCCTATGATTCCAAGCCAATGGGAATTGAAAAAAATTAAATGGTCTTTTAAGGAAAGAAGTGAGAAGGGGTATCCGGATGAACCCTTACTTGTTGCTTCACAAAATATGGGAGTAGTGCCCAAAAATGTATATGGCAAAAGAACTGTAGAAGCCTTGAAGGATTTAGATAAACTTAAACTAGTAAAAGTTGGAGACTATGTTGTGAGTCTTAGATCTTTTCAAGGGGGAATAGAATACGCATATTATCAAGGAATTATTAGCCCAGCATATACGATTATGAGACCGAATCCTGATTTTTGTAGTGCATACTACAAATTTCTTTTCAAGTCAGCTCCTTTTATCAAACTACTGACTACCTGTGTGACGGGTATTCGAGAAGGTCAGAATATTGATTATGGAAAATTAAAAAATCACTATATTCCCGTTCCTCCCCGTGCCGAGCAGAACCAAATTGTACGCTTCCTAGACTGGAAGGTTTCGGAGATTGGGTGTGTCAAGAGTTTTGTGTAAATCGATTCAATAAGCAACATCGTATTGCTGCATAAGCTGAGACATCCTGTCGTCCATGAGCAGCTGGTTCCGGACCATCGCCCAGTTTGCGACGTGACGACCCTTCCATTTTTTATAGAGCTCTTGGACTGAGTACTGA
>NZ_APHY01000068.1 GCF_000417505.1 Megasphaera sp. NM10 | reverse complement strand
GAGCAGGCGTTCAGTGTTTCCTCTACACTGTTGCGTACAAGATCCTTTAAATTATTCTTTATAAGATCCTCATTAAGTTGTATAATATTACCAGACATGGTCTATTGCCTCCTTACGAATTTTGTGTGGTAACTTAATTGTACTAGCGGCAATAGACTATGTCTATTTTTTATGAAATTGGATTTGCGAAATATATTTTACCTTATCGCGTCTTATGTCCCCCTTAACAATCTTATCGCTAATGTGGTATAATACCCTATTACGGATAACTTTATCTCATTAGCGATTTTTTTGAAGGAGGATTTTTTGGATGCGGCCTTTTGTTCATTTGCATGTCCATACTCAATACAGTTTGTTCGACGGCTTGTGCAAGATTCCCGATATGGTGAAGCGTGCCAAGGAGCTGAATATGCCGGCTGTGGCGATTACGGATCATGGCAATATGTACGGTGTCATTTATCTGTATAAGGAAGCCGTAGCCCAAGGCATCAAGCCGATTCTGGGGTGTGAAGTGTATATGACCCGGGGCAGCCGTTTTGAAAAGAAGACGAAAGAACGGCTCTGTCACTTGATTTTGCTGGCCAAAGACAATAAGGGTTACCACAACCTCATCAAAATCGTGTCCAAAGGTTTTGTCGATGGGGAAAATAATTACCATAAGCCCCGCGTCGACTACGATTTGCTCGAACAGTATCATGAAGGCCTCATCGCCATGAGTGCCTGCATCGAAGGCCACATCCAGCAGGATATCCTCAATCACAATGAAGAAGGGGCCAAGCGGACTTTGGACCGGCTGGTTTCGATTTTTGGCAAGGATGATTTTTACTTGGAAGTCCAGAACCATGGGATTCCGGAAGAAAAAGTTGTCCGCACGGTATTCAAGCGCTGGTCCCAGGAATATGGCCTAAAGCTGGTGGCTACCAACGATTATCATTACATCGACCCCAGCGATGCAGCTGCCCAGGAGGTCAAGCTCTGTATTTCTACGGGCAGTACTCTCGATGACCCGTCGCATTTCCGTTTTTATAATAATGAATTTTATATGAAGAGCGGTGACGAAATGGCCGACCTCTTTGCCGACATGCCCGAAGCCCTGGATACGACGCTGGAAATCGCCGATAAGTGCAACGTCGAGATTTCTTTCAGTGAGCGCCATCTGCCGCAGTTCCCCGTACCCAAGGGGGAAACGGATTCGTCCTATCTGCGCAAGCTCTGCGAGCAGGCCCTGCCGGAAAAATATGACCCCATTACGCCGGAAGTCCGCAAACGGCTGGACTATGAATTGGGTGTCATCGACACTATGGGATTCCCGTCGTACTTCCTCATCGTCTGGGACTATGTCAAATACGCCAGGGACCATGAAATCCCCGTCGGGCCGGGCCGCGGCTCGGCAGCGGGCTCGGTCGTCGCGTATTTGCTGGGCATTACCGGTCTGGACCCGCTCAAGTACGACCTCCTCTTTGAACGATTCCTCAACCCGGAACGCGTCACTATGCCGGATATCGACATGGACTTCTGTTATGAAAACCGGGGCCGCGTCATCGATTACGTTACCCGGAAATACGGTGTCGACCACGTCTCGCAGATCATCACTTTCGGGACCTTGGCGGCCAAAGCCGTCCTGCGTGATGTCGGCCGCGTCCTCGACATCCCCTTGAGTGAAGTGAACCGCATCGTCAAGATGGTGCCTAACGAATTGGGCATGACCCTCGACAAGGCCCTGAAGATGAGCAAGGAATTCCGCGAGGAATATGAACAGAATGCGACGGTCCACCGCCTCGTCGATTTCGGTAAATCCCTGGAAGGCCTGGTCCGCCATTCATCGACTCACGCAGCGGGCGTCGTCATCTCGGCGGCTCCTGTCGACGACTACGTGCCGGTCCAACATTCCAAGGAAGGCGATTTGACGACACAGTACGAAAAGGACCTGGTCGAAGAACTGGGCCTGCTCAAAATGGACTTCCTGGGCTTGCGGACGCTGACCGTCATCGGTGATGCCGTCAAGATGATCAAAAAGGACCACGGCATCGACCTGGACATCAATGCCATTCCCCTGGATGACCCGGAAACGTGCCGGCTCCTGACCGAAGGCGATACGGCCGGTGTCTTCCAGATGGAATCATCGGGCATTACCAACCTGGTCAAGGAACTGGCGCCGAGGCACTTTGAAGACATGATCCCGCTCGTCGCCCTCTACCGTCCGGGGCCTTTGGGCAGCGGCATGGTCGATGATTTCATCAAGGGCAGTCACGGTGAAAAGAAAGTCACCTACCTGCACCCGCTGCTGGAACCGATCCTCAAGGATACATATGGCGTCATCCTCTACCAGGAACAGGTCATGCAGATCGCCTCGGTCATGGGCGGCTTTTCCTTGGGACAAGCTGATTTGCTGCGCCGCGCCATGGGCAAGAAAAAGGAATCCATCCTGGTCGCCCAGCGGGCTAATTTCCTGGAAGGGACGCGAAAGAACGCCATTCCCGACGACATTGCCAACAAGGTATTCGACCTCATGGTCTATTTCGCCGGCTATGGTTTCAACAAGTCCCATTCGGCAGCTTATGCCTACGTAGCCTGGCAGACGGCGTACCTCAAGGCCCATTATCGGCCGGAATTCATGGCAGCGACTATGACCAGCATGATCAACGATGTCAGTAAAATCAGTTACTACGTCGCAGAGTGCCGCCGTCACGGCGTCCAGGTCCTGTCGCCTGACGTCAATGCCAGCATATCCATGTTCTCCGTCCAGGACGGGGCCATCCGCTTTGGCCTGTCCGGCGTCAAGAGCGTTGGCGCCAACGCCATCGAAGCCATCGTCAAGGCCCGCGAAGAGGGCGGACCATTCACATCGCTCGGCGATTTCTGCAGCCGCGTCGATTACCATATCGTCAACAAGCGGGCCCTGGAAAGCCTCATCAAATGCGGGGCTATGGATTCTTTTGGCAAGAAGCGGTCCCAACTCATGGCCGTCATCGACCAGGCCATCGCCATGGGGTCCCTCAGTCAGAAGGACTACGCGTCGGGTCAGATGGGGCTCTTCGACGATGCCGAAGATGTCATGACGGAACTGGAATATCCGGATATCGAGGAATATCCCATCGAAATGCGACTGGCCATGGAAAAGGAATACGATGGTTTTTATTTCAGTGGCCATCCCCTCAATAAATATAAGGACATTATGAAGAAATTGACGCCCTTGTCGGTCCTCTATGGGGAAGACGGGCGGCAGTACGATGGCAAGATGATGCGCATCGGCGGCCTGATTACGGCCAAGAAGCAGGTCATGACCAAGCGCAATGAACAAATGGCCATCATCACCGTCGAAGACTTCACCCATGCCGTATCGGTCGTCGTCTTCCCTAAGACCTATGCCCGCTATCAGCAGGCCGTCGCCGTCGATATGGCCGTCGCCATCCGCGGCCGGGCCGACATCAACGACGACAGCATCCAGATCCTGGCCGAAGAAGTGAAACCGCTGGACCAGGAAAAGGGAGAACCCGTGCAGCCCGCTGCCGTATCGCCGGCAGCAGCCCGCCAGGCTGGCGACTATTGGCATCCCGGTATGGGCGCCAAATTATTCATCAAGATCCCGGCCCACTTGGAACGGACCGATTTGGCCGGCCGTATCGGCCAGGTCCTGGAACAACATCCGGGACCGGTCAAGGTTTACTTCCACCTCATGGGCAGCCGCAAGACCATCTTGACTAATGAAAAATATTGGGTAGAAACGACAGAAGACCTGCGGCAAAAACTGCAGGCCATGCTGGAACCGCGGTCCCTGGTCGTGCAGTGAGGCGTATGAAGGCTTCTGTCATCATGCGAGGTTCCTTTGCTTCATAGTTTGTAGTATGGAGTTTGTAGTTTGTAGAAGCTGGTTTTAAATTTTTTACCATTTGCTGCAAACTAAAAACTACAAACTTAAAACTCAAAAAGAGGCTGTCTTAATGCGACAGCCTCTTTTTGTCATTTCCCCGGATCAGCCATGATTTTGGCCAGGACGACGCGGTATTTATCGTTGTATTTTCGCATGCAGTCGTTGATGTCGCGGCGGATGCGGGCGATGTTTTCGACGTTATATTCTGCCGGCGGGATGTGGATGTCACAGATGACATTGAGCCGGGCATGGCCTGAGGTGATGCGCAGGTGGTCCGTATGATAACGGGGATATTTTTCGTGGACGATCTTATCCAGGACGTGGCGGACGTCGTTGATTTTGTGGATGTCTGTGCAGAGCGGGTCCATGTGGATATTGACTTCCATATGGTACTTGTCCTGCAATTCGTCTTCCAGGACGTCTAAGGCGGCGTGGACTTCGACGAGGTCAGCCTTGTCCGGGACTTCGGCGTGAATCGAGCCGAACATGCGGCCCGGGCCGTAGTCGTGGATGCGGATGTCGTGGACGCCGACGACGTGGGGACAATTCAAAGCAGTCGCTACGATGCCCCGGATGAGTTCCGGGTCCGGCGCCTTGCCCAGGAGAATGTTAATGACGTCTTTGGCAATGCCGTAGCCGGCGTACATGATCATCAGGCCGATGGCCGTGCCGGCAGCGGCGTCGATGGGCAGCGTCGTGAACTGCTGGGCAATGGTAGCGACCAGGACGCCCGTCGTGGCGATGGCATCGGCAATGCTGTCGGCAGCCGTCGCATCGTTGACGCCGGAATTGATTTTCTTGCCGATATAGCGGTTATAGATGCACATCCAGACCTTGACGGCGATGGAGATGACGAGGACGCCGATGCTCCAATAGGAGAATTCCATGTCTTCTGGTTCAAAGAATTTGCCAATCGACGTTTCGCAGAGCTTGTAGCCGACGACGAGGAGGATGATGGAAATGGTCAGCGATGCCAGGTATTCAAAGCGGCCGTGGCCGAAGGGATGTTCCTTGTCTGGCGGTCGGTTGCTCAATTTGGCACTGATGATGGAAATGAATGACGAACACATGTCGGTCAGGTTGTTGAAGGCATCGGACAAGATACCGATGCTGTTGCTCATCATGCCGACGAGGAATTTGCTGACAAAGAGGAAGAGGTTACAAATAATGCCTAAGATGCCGCCGAGGATACTGTATTGTTCACGGACGTGTTTGTCATCGGTATCCTCATAGTTCTTGATGAAGCGGCGGATAATGAATTCGATCATATGAAATCACCCAGCTTTCTGATTCCCTTCATTATAGCAGAGATAGGGCGAGATACAAGTAATAACGAGAAAGAAATTGAGAATAAAAGAAATGCAAAAAAAATCATAATATTATCGAAAATGGGAATAGTTATTGAGTATTTTGCCGGGAAGAATTGCAATTACTTTATTTTTTTATATAATAGAATAGTGATTGAAGAATAATAAGCTCATAAAGTATATGATGGGGAGGATGTATGGATATACGAAAAGCACTTATTTTTGATATGGATGGGACCATGTTTGATACGGAACCCATTTCTTATCGCTGTTGGCGGGACGTATCAGCCCGGTATGGTTTTGACCTGGACCGCTCGGTGTTCGACCGCATGCTGGGACGGGACAATCTGCGCATCCGTGCTATTTGTGATGACGCCTTCGGTCCGGATTATCCCTATGACGATATTTGTCGGGAAAAGGTGGCCTTGCAGCTGGAATATTACCGCAGCCATGCTATTCCCATCAAGCCGGGCCTGCTCCACGTCCTGCACTACGCCCGGGAAGAAGGGATTGCCTGCGCCGTCGCTTCGTCATCACCGCGGACACTGATTGAATATTTATTAGATAAAACGGGTGTAGCTCCCTTCTTTTCCGTCGTCCAGAGCGGGGAAGAAGCGGCCCATGGCAAGCCGGATCCGGATGTGTTCCTCATGGCCTGCGACAAAGCCCGTGTTTCACCGGACCAGGCATTAGTATTGGAAGATTCAGAGAGTGGCATCCTGGCCGCCCATGCTGCGGGAATCCCGTCTATCTGGATCCCCGATTTAATTACTATTCCCAAAGACGTACAAGACCTGGCCTGGACATGTTGCCACAGCCTGGAAGAAGTTCCAGGACTGCTGGCGAAAGGGGATTCATAATATGACACAGACAAAGCGAAGCCGCTGGCTTTTGCTCATGACCGTATTTTTAGGGATGCTGGCAGCTATTGCACCGCTGTCGACGGATATGTATCTGCCAGCCCTGCCGTCGATGATGACGGCCTTTGGCGTGACGCCGTCTGTCATCCAGCTGACTTTGACGGCCTCTATGACCGGCATGGCGCTGGGGCAGATCGCCGTCGGCCCTATCAGTGATGATAAGGGGCGCCGCCTGCCCTTGATGGTCGGCATGGCGATCTTTACCTTGTCGACGGTAGGCTGTATCCTGTCTTCATCTATTGCCGTCTTTCTTTTGTTCCGCTTCATCCAGGGCTGTGCCGGCGGCGCCGGTATCGTCCTGTCCCGGGCCATTGCCCGCGATATCTGCAAGGGCAGCGCCTTGACGCGGCTCTTTGCCATGCTCATGCTGGTCAATGGGATTGCACCGATTCTGGCTCCCGTCATCGGCGGCCAGATCCTGCGCTTTGCCCCGTGGGAAGGCGTCTTCCTCTTTATTGCCATTGTCGGGCTGATCCTGACCGTATCGGCCGGTTTGATGCGTGAAACCCTGCCGCAGCGGCGCCGCGTATCCGGCGGCATGGCAGCCAGTATGAAGAGCTTTACGGCCCTGTTCCGTCAGCCTTATTTTATGGGGCATTGTATCATGCAGTGCTTTTCCTTTGCCGCCTTTTTTGCCTATATTTCCGGATCATCCTTTGTTTTCCAGAACGTCTACGGCGTATCAGCTCAGGCTTTCAGCCTCATCTTTGGCATCAATGGTGTCGGCCTCATGATCAACGGTGCCGTTACGGGCCGGTTGACAGGCCGCATTGCTGACTGGAAACTCCTTCGGTTTTCCCTGTGTCTGGCCGCTGTCGGCAGCGTGGCCCTGCTGGCAGCCTTCAGTACCGGCATGCCGCTGCCGGTCATCATGGTCATTCTCTTCTTGACCGTATCGACGCTGTCCATGATGAGTACCAGCAGTTTCTCCATGGCCATGCAGGACCAGGGACGCAGCGCCGGCAGTGCGTCGGCCCTCATCGGCTTCTTCTCCATGATCAGCGGCGCCGTCATGGCCCCAGTCGTCGGCATCGCCGGAGACCATACGGCCATCCCCATGGGCATCGTCATGGTCATCGGCGAAATCGGCGCCCTCCTGGCCTTCTATGCTTGATCTATCCGCGACATAGAAAAGAACATTGATCCTTTGTAGGGGCTCGCACGTGGCGAGCCCGCCGGGGATATGCGAGATACTTGTAAACTTGATTTGTGTGAGCGGGCGTCCCACGTGGACGCCCCTACAGAAAAAGGGGCTGTCGCATTAAGCCATTTCGGCTTTGTGCGACAGCTCTCTTTTTTTATTCTATTTCATCGTTCTATTCTCTTTTTTTAGCTAAACGTAAAAAAGGTACACGAAACAGACCGGCCATCCAGTCGGCAAAAAACGTGTGCCTTTGCTATGTATATGGTTATTCAAGCACTCTTTTTTCACTTTTYTKAAGGAATAAAGGTATGCTGA
>NZ_APHY01000067.1 GCF_000417505.1 Megasphaera sp. NM10 | reverse complement strand
TCAGAGTGCTTGAATAACCATATACATAGCAAAGGCACACGTTTTTGTCCGACTGGATGGCCGGTCTGTTTCGTGTACCTTTTTTACGTTTAGCTAAAAAAGAGAATAGAACGATGAAATAGAATAAAAAAAGAAGAGCTGTCGCACAAAGCCGAAATGGCTTAATGCGACAGCCCCTTTTCCTTACATATGTAATCCTTCGCGTAATTTTTCAAAGATTTTCTGTTCGTCTTCGGTCAGGTCGCGGCCCAGGTCGATGTGGAGTTCTTCCCCATTGCTGCGGGCCTTGTCCTGTTCGTGCTTATCGCCGCTCTTGGCGCTGTCGTCACGGATAATCACGCTTACACCACCTTAGATCAAAGTTTTCGGATCGGGATAGTCTTTAATGCTTTCAGCCAGTTTATCGGCCAGTTCGTCGAGTTCACATTCCTGGTCGTCGCGGAGAGACGATTTCATATCCATCGTCGGTTCCAGGAGTTCGCAGCATTTGAACTGATTTTCGACGTAGTCGACCATGGTCTTATAGGCAGCTGATGCCCAGCTGTGGCAGGCGATGACGCCGATCGTGCGTTTCTGGAACATGAGGGTCTTCAAGTCGTGGAGGAAGTTTTCCATGGGCAGGAAGAGGTTCAGGTTGTACGTCGGAGCTGCCAGGACGAGGTGGCTGTATTCCCAGGCTTTAGCCGTGATGTACGACGAATGGATCTTGGCGACGTCGTAGAGGCGGATATCCTGGATGCCGCGCTGGCTCAATTTATGGGCCAGGACGCAGGCAGCCCGTTCGGTGTTGCCATAGATGGACGAGAAAGCGATGACGACGCCTTTCTTTTCCGGTACGTATTTAGCCCAGTGGAGGTATTTGTCGATGATATACTTAATCGTAGCCGGCGTGCGGAATACGAAGCCGTGGAGCGGGCAGATGAAGTCGATAGGAAGGCCCGATGCCTTCTTGAGGACGTTGACGACCTGCGGGCCGTATTTGCCGACGATGTTGACATAGTAACGGCGGGCCGAATCGAGGTAGTTTTCTTCAAAGTCGACCTGGTCTGCATAGACGTTGCCGACCGTACCGAACTGGCCAAAGGCATCGGCACTGAAGAGGACGTGATCCGTCAAGTCATAGGACATGATGACTTCCGGCCAATGGACCATCGGCGCTTTGACGAACTGCAGGGTATGTTTACCCAGAGCCAGCTGGTCCCCTTCCTTGACGGCGACATAGCGGTCCGTCATGGGATGACGGAAGAACTGTTCAAAGAGCTTGAAGGTCTGCGGCTGGCCGATAATCTTGGCGTCCGGATATTTTTCCAGGAGAGCCAAAGCCGAGCTGGCATGGTCCGGTTCCATATGCTGGAGGACGAAGTAGTCCAGTTTACGGCCTTTGAGCAGGTATTCGACGTCTTCCAGGAATTCGTCACGGCACGATTTATCCATGGCATCGACGACACAAGTCTTTTCGTCATCGATGAAATAGGAATTGTACGTAACGCCTTCGGGAATCGGGAAAATCCGTTCAAACAATTCCGTACGGAAATCGTTGCAGCCCATCCAATAAATACCATTTTTAATTTCTTCTACACAATGCATACTGATATGACCTCCTTAAAAAGTACAAGCAGCATTCATGCTGTAATGTCAATTCTCATACCCATATCATACCATCTTTTGGACAAACAGGAAATACTAACAAGAAAAAAAGTTAATTAAAAATCTTTATTGTTTATTTGTTTTACCCGTATCGCGATTGTTATCGGACGACTGGCGGCTCTTCGACGAATCGGAACTCTTGGTCGCATTCGTCGACTTATCGTCAGACCGGCTGCGGGTCGTGCTCTGGGACTCGGAAGCCGATTCACTGCGCCGCGTTTCCTGAGAGGAGCTGCGGCTCGGTGCCGATGCGCCGATGGAATCCGCTTCGGCTACGACATTGTCGATGAGCTGTTCCAGGACATCGCGGTCGGCCTGGGACAGGTTGGTGCTTTCACTGAGCATGTCCTTGGCCTGCTGGGCCAGACTCTGGGCCTGGGAACGAGCCGAGCTGCGGCTGATGGAGCCGTTGCGGTACTGGACCTTCAAATTGCGCAGTTCATTGGAAATGTCATTGGCCTTGCTGCGGATGCGGGCCGCTGCCATTTCGCCGCTACGCTGCTTACGGGCATCGGCATCTTGCAGGCGCTTGTCTTCTTCCCGGTTTTCCAGCAGTTCTTCCTGCTGCTGTTCGGCCACTTTATCCAGCGACGCTGCCGTCACATGGGTCCCGACGTAATATTCATAGCCCATGTAGCCCAGGATGATGATAGGGATACAGAGGAGCATCATTTCCAGTTTGCGCATATGCGCTGCCCGTTTCCAGCTGATGACGTTCTTGCGGCGGTGTTCCATGATGAGGACGATGATCAGGACCAGGACAACCAGGAACAGGGCGATATAGATGAACAATTTATGCCAGACCGTGGCCTGGAGCTTGATTTCCGTCGGATTGGAATTGGACAGGTTCCACAAATAGGTACTGCCCTGGTCATCGGCTTTATCGCTGTTGCTGACGACGCGGGTCCCCGACGGGAAGGAGACGATGTATTCCAGGTCGACGCCATTTTCCGGCATCGGCGCGCCTAAGCGCAGGGTCTGGATACTATTTTCATCAAAATTATAATCAATGTAATAAGTCGAACAGATGAGGCCATCGTGGGTCTTGTGGACAATGTGGTCGACAGAGCTCTTGCTGGCTCCATCCTTGGTAATCGTTTTCATAGCCCGGAAGCCTTCGCCATTATCATTGTTATAATCCATAATGGTATAATTGCGCTTTTGGAATTCATCGGCATCGGCTTTCAAATCTTTCTGCCCCTTAGCCGAATCGGAGACTTTCAGGACATCCTGTGTTTCGCTGCCATCGTCGTGGATGATGGTCTGCGCCCGGAACCCCGATAAGAGGAAGAACGCTGCCAACAGCATGACTGTCATAGCAATCTTGGCAATTCTCGCGTACGCTTTCATAAAATTCTCGCTTTCTTTCTGTGCCATCATTCTTCTTTCGGCGGTACCATGCCGGTATCGACGAGGTGAGGCCGGTCAAATAAGGTCTGGGCCTCTTTTTCCTGGCGGGCCTTGGCCATGGCGGCGCCATTGCTGATATTTTCCAACGGGATTCCATTGACGAAGATGCCTTCGATGACGCCTTCGCCCCGCTTCATGCGGATGCTGGCGATGACGCTGTCATCGGGCTGGAGGTTGTAGATGCCATCGGTCAGCTCCGGTGCCATGCGATAGCGGTCAAAGCCAACCTGGAACTGGACAAAGCCATCCTGATAGGACACGACAGTGGCCTGCATATAGTCGCCGCCGACGAAAGGCTTCGACGCCGAAGCCCCCTGGATTTCCATGAGGCCCGACGTATCCCGTGAAATATAGACGTAAATCTGCTGTCCCTTTTCAGGCGGCGTATCGTCCTTCCACTGCGTCGTGTCTTCGGGAAAAACGACGCGGACGTAGTCCGTCCCAAAGGCGGATACTTCCAGCCGCGGGACGCAGCGCCACTGATAGGGGATGCCATCGACGGCGATGTTATGCCAGCGCCAGCCCATATAGGCGACGACGGCGAACTGGACGAGAACGACGAAGACGAAAAAGATCCAGCGATAACGGCCATCCAGTGAAAAGGAAAAGTGGAATCCCTGCAAAGGCAATGGAAATTTCATTTCATATCGCCTCCTTGGTGAGACCACGGCGAGTGGGTAAAGTATTTTTTCCGTTTCGGTGCCGACTTCATCGAGCTCCACGGCGATTCCGTAACCCGCGTCTTTTCTTCCGCTTCCGGTTCCTGAGGAACAGCCATTTGCTGGGGCACGGCTTCCGTCTTTTCATGGACTGTCGGTGTGACCGGCGACGCCGGCGTTTCCGGCGTTTCTTTCTTTACGTCATCAGCGGGTGCCGTGAAAGTAAATGCCGGCGGTGCTTCTTCCGGCTCGGCCGGGACGGGCGGCGCTTTGGGCAAATCGTCGGACGTCTTTTCCCCTGCCGGTTCGGCAGGCAGTCCCAATTCAGCCGGCGACGGGATGCGTACCTCTTTCATCCACTCGGCCAGGGTGTCGACATCGCTGGCGGCATCCTGAGCCTGCCAGGACGGTGTCTCTTTAGGCGGAAGTTCGTCCTGTTTTTCTTCGCCTTCACGGCGGACGCGCGTCGACGAATGGCGCAGACCTGCCCGCCGGGCAGCGCGCAAGGCGGCAGCCGCCTTATCCTTGCGGGTCCGCTTGAACTGGAAGATGATCAGGGCCAGGACGACGATGGCCAGGAGCGGTGCCAGCGGGGAGAACTGCGTCCCGAAAATAAAGGCCAGCACCAGGCTGATGAAGATGACGACGCCAAATTTCATATGGAGGCTGTGTCCCGGCTTGAAGCCCTGAGACGTTTCAAAGAAACCTAATACGACCATGTACAGCGACGAAAGGACCAGGGGAATCGACGAATAGAGCCCGGCCCGGACGAGGATCGTTTCAAAAGCCAGGATAAATGGGACCGCCAGGTACAGGACCGGTCCCCACAAGCGATTCTTTACGGTCTGGGCCATGAGGGCGATCATGACGGCAAAGAGGACGAGCGTCACCAAGGCCGTGACCCAGTGAAAGGCATGGACCCGGGCAATGCCATACCAAGCCGCAGGCAGGCAGGAAATGAGCAGCGAGCCGGCAGCGGCAAAGCGGCCGAACCAGCGGAAGGGTACGCCCCAGGACTGATGGATGTCGATGGAATAACCGACGAGCATGATGGTGACGGCCAAACTCCCCAGCATGAGGAAAGGGATATAGTCCGTCGACCTGGCTGCCAGGCCAAAAGCAGCAAAGACGGTAATCGTCATGACCCAGGAAAAAATAGACAGGCGCCGTTCATCACGCATGGTGATGAGGGTATCATAAAAGGGCACGGCCAACAGGAGGAAAATCCACAACAGCGCCGTCCCGCCCAGCGTATTCAGTGGCCCGCCGGCAGCCGTCCAGTACAAGAGAGCCAGGTCATAGACGACGAGGGCCGCAATGGACCGCAGCAGATAGACGACGGGCAGGCAGAGGATGGCGCAGACGGCGACGTAGGCCGTCACATCCCAGCCGATATAGAAAGACTGCTCGGCCATTGCCAGGACGGCAAAGACGCCCAGGCAATGGACTAGGGCCACGCCTTCGGCGACGAGGCTCCCCTGCCGTTCCTGGAACATGGCGGCGCCGACACCGATCTGAGTAAGCAGGAGCAGGCCACAGGCCAGGCCCATGCGGACCGTAAGTGATACATAGTACCAGAACTGGGAAAGGCCCCAAATCAGGGCGATACCGGCAGCGGCCAGGCCGATGACGGCCAGCAGGGCATATAAAGGCAGGGTCGTCAAAAGAGGGTTCCTTTGTTCGTCCCTGCCGTAAGATTTTCGTATTTTTTGCTGGGATTCTTCACTGATCCAGCCCTTAGAAACCCAGTCAGCGACCTTGCGGTCGAGCCATTCGTTGGTATTTCGTTTCATACTTGCCTCCCAGGCACCTATCCCGGAACGAGGCAGTCCGGGACCCTATACTCATGAATAGGTTTTGTGTAATCAGGCAAAAAAAGGCATACCTGTGTACTCAGTATACCACAAAAAGAACGATTCCCCTATGGCGTAACGTAAAATTTTCAGAAAAAAGGCGCTATCCTATGAAGACAGCGCTCTGTAGGGTCGCCACGTGGGGCGCCCGCTTCGGGACATGTAAAATTTTCCAATCAGTTTGCTAGATGAATCATCCAAATTCCTAACGGGTCGCCCACGTGGCGACCCCTACAAACTTCATACTACTTTTTAGTGGTTAGTGGTTAGCGGCTAGTGGTTAGGGGTCAGTAACGCAGGTCGTCTCTCCGCGAACCACGAGCCACGAACTACGAACCACTAATTACTTATTTAACGATCAATACAGGGCAGACGGAATGGGTGACGACGTAGCTGCTGACAGAACCCATGAACAAGCCTTTCAACGGCCCGAGGCCGCGGCTGCCCATGACGATGAGGTCAGCATTGTACTTCTTGGCTACCGACAAGACGGCCGGTCCCGGAGAACCGACTTCAAAGACACTCTTGACTTCGATGTTCTGGGGAATGGATTTGGCGAATTCGTCGAGGATACCTTTCCCTTCTTCTTCCATGTCCAGTGCGACCTGTTCCGTTACATAGCCGCTGGCATTGGGGATCTGGTCGAAGTTAGAAATGACCGATACGATATTGGCGACATAGACCAGTGTAATCGTAGCCCCTAACGACGAAGCGATGACGACGGCATGTTCCAGCGCACGTTTCGAGTTAACCGAACCATCCGTCGGCACGATGATGTTATTATATTTTTTCATATGAATCCCTCCTTATTAAGGCCTGTTCTTATCCTTAACATATATATTCGCCATGACTTTTACGGATTCCTTCTTTGTCATCCAATTTTTTCAGAAAATGCCTGCTTTTTATTTTTATAAAATTATTTAGCTTCTACTTAAATGACTATGCGAAATCTGAAAAATGAGTATAAACTTTCATGTCTCTATGCTATAATACTGAATATGATTGTAAAATTTTTAAGTTTCTCTGCAATCAGATAATAAGAAAGGTGGTTTTTATGACACATGAACTCGTAAGTGCGACCTTGCCCGTATGGAGTATCATCCCATTCGCCGGGATGCTCTTATCCATCGCCATCGTCCCCCTCGTCCGTCCGGAATGGTGGGAAAAACACATGCTCGGCGCTGCGTTCGCCTGGTCTCTTTTATTCCTCATCCCCTTCGCCGCTGCCTATGGCGTCGGTGAGTCGTGGTTCCGCCTGCTCGAATCGGTGCTCCTCGACTACATCCCCTTCATCGTCCTCCTCTTCGGCCTGTTCGTCGTCGCCGGCGGTATCGCCGTCTGCGGGACCTTAGCCGGGACGACGAAAATCAACTGTCTCCTGCTCTTCATCGGCACCTTCCTGGCCAGCTGGATCGGTACGACCGGCGCAGCAATGCTGCTCATCCGTCCTATCATCCGGGCCAATGCCTGGCGCAAGAACAAAGTACACCTCATGGTGTTCTTCATCTTCCTCGTCGCCAACATGGGCGGCTGTCTGACACCGCTCGGCGACCCGCCGCTGTTCATGGGCTTCCAGCGCGGCGTCCCCTTTACCTGGACCTTCCATCTCCTGCCCATCCTGATTTTCAACCTGGTCCTCATGTTCGCCTTATTCGCCGTCATCGACAAGCATTTTTATAATAAGGAAATAAAAGAAGGCCGTACGCCGCTCGACTTGATCGATGAAAACGACAAGCAGCCCCTCCGCCTGGAAGGGGCCCACAACCTCATCTTCATCGCCATGATCATCGTCGGCGTCCTGGCCAACGGCCTCCTGCCGGATATGTTCCCGGCTTTCGCCAACGGCGCTGGCCTGCACATTTACGACGAAATCGTCTTCCCCTATGCTACACTGGCAGAAATCGTCATCATCCTCGTCGCAGCCTTCCTCTCCATCAAGACGACGAAGACGTCGACGCGGGAACTCAACGAATTCACGTATGCCCCTATCCTGGAAGTCGCTAAGCTGTTCATCGGCATTTTCATCACCATGATCCCGGCCCTGATCCTGCTCAAGGCCCATGGCGCTGAACTGGGTCTGACCCATCCGTGGCAGATGTTCTGGGCAGCCGGTGCCCTGTCGTCCTTCCTGGACAACACGCCGACATACCTGGTCTTCCTCCAGATGGCCGGTGCCCTCGGCGCTACCCAGGGCATCACGACCTCTGTCGGGACCGTATCCCAGCTCATGCTGGAAGCCATCTCGGCCGGTGCCGTCTTCATGGGTGCCAACACGTATATCGGCAATGCACCGAACTTCATGGTCAAATCCATTGCTGAAGAAAACAAGATCAAAATGCCGAGCTTCTTCGGCTACATGGGCTGGTCCGTCGCCATCCTCATCCCGTTGTTCATCATCGACACCGTCGTTTTCTTCCTGTAAGTTGTGGCTAGTGACTCGTGGTTAGTGGCTCGTGGCTCGTGGTTAGTGGCTAGCGGTCCCATGGACCGCATTTGTAGGGGCCGTCCCAGCGGGCGGCCCGCCTCTTCTTTGTTGGAACTCCAAAAAAGGGCTGTCGCATTAAGCAAAAAAAGCATAATGCGACAGCCTCTTTTTTTTTGAGTTTGAAGTTGAAAGTTTGATTAAAGAGATTAGGGCCTCGCATGATGGCAGAACCCCTCCTGTAACAGCGCCTGCTAACCACGAACCACGAACTACGAGCAACAAAAAAGCTGTCGCAAAAGCGACAGCTTTTTTAACTGGTGATCCATCCGAGATTCGAACTCGGGACACCCTGATTAAAAGTCAGGTGCTCTACCAGCTGAGCTAATGAATCATGGCTGGCAGGGGTAGCTGGATTCGAACCAGCGCATAGCGGAGTCAAAGTCCGGTGCCTTACCACTTGGCTATACCCCTATGGGGCGAGTATAGGGATTCGAACCCTAGCGTAACGGAGCCACAATCCGCCGTGTTAACCACTTCACCATACCCGCCATATTAGATTATCTGCGTCGGCCGCGCTGCATTAGCGCCGTCAACGTAGATAATCTTACCACGAGTCGCTCACAAAGTCAAGCACTTTTTCAAACTTTTTTAGCGTTCTTTTTCACCGTACAATAAATCTTTGACGAAATTCGGCAGGACGAAGGCGCTCTGCTGGATGCCTTCGTTATAGTACCGCGTCGGGAAGGTCCGTTTACGGTTCGGCTGCCACGTAAGGGGATCGTATTTCTTCGAGCCCATGGTGAAGCAGTGCATGCCTGACGGATAGAGGGGGATGAAGGCCGTGTACAGGCGGGTGATGGGGAAGATGTCCGACACGCAGTCGAAGATATCCTTGACCAGCTTGCGGTGCATGAACGGCGATTCGGTCTGCTGTACGAAGAGGCCGTCGTCTTTGAGGGCCCTGAAGGTATCCTTGTAGAAATCATACGAGAACAGGCCTTCGCCGGGACCAACAGGGTCCGAGCAGTCGACGATGATGACGTCGTAGTAATTTTCTGCTTCCCGCATGAACGCGATGCCGTCGCCGACTTTGACAGTCAGTTTCGGGTCGCCTTCGATCATGGCCTTGGCGATTTCCGGGAAATACTGCTTGGATAATTCGATGACCTTGCCGTCGATGTCGACCATGGTGACCGATTCGACTTCCGGATGGCGGACGGCTTCCCGGGCAGCGCCGCCATCGCCGCCGCCGATGATGAGGACTTTCTTGGGATTGGGATGGAGGAACATGGGGATGTGGACGATGCTTTCATGGTACATGAATTCATCTTTGATGGACGTCTGGAAAACGCCGTCCAGGACGAGCATACGGCCGAATTCCTTAGAATCGGCGACGATGATATCCTGGAACTGTGAATGGCCGCGGTAGAGGATATCCGACACTTCCGTCGTCAAATCCAGGTAGGGGGACTGATGTTCCGTTACGAATTTTCTCATGACAAGGCTCCTTTATCATATAAAGTATAGTTTTCATTAAGACATTGACACTTTTATTCTACCATATTTACCACCATTTGTCGTAACTCATTTTGGGTCGTAAAAAAATCCTCTGCCCCACCCCTTACAGAATAAGAGGAATATGGTACAATATAAAGTAGACTCTTTATATATAGTCTTTATCATATAGAAATTTATAAGAAAGAATCGGTTGGTAAACCGATAGGGTGACAAAACATGAAAAATCTCTTACATATCGGCATTGACATCGGCTCGACGACGGTAAAAATCGCCGTCCTCAATCATGCCAAACAGTGCCTCCACGCATGCTATGTCCGCCACTATACGGATATACGCCAAAAAGTCTGGGATTTACTGCAAAACGCCTATGAAATCTTTGGCGACCGTCAAATCACCATGGCCATCACCGGCTCTGGCGGCATCGCCCTGGCAGACTACCTGCACATCCCCTTTTTGCAGGAAGTCATCGCCGGTACCAAAGCCGTCCGCACGTATTATCCCCAGTCGGACGTCATCATCGAACTCGGCGGTGAAGATGCGAAGATCACCTATCTGACCGGCGGCAACGAACACCGCATGAACGGCAACTGCGCCGGCGGGACCGGGGCCTTCATCGACCAGATGGCGACCCTCCTCGACACCGATGCCGGCGGCCTCAATGAAATGGCCAAGAAAGCCGACACAATTTACCCCATCGCCGCCCGCTGCGGCGTCTTCGCCAAGACCGACATCCAGGCTCTGCTCAACGAAGGGGCCAGCAAGGAAAACGTCGCGGCGTCGGTCTTCCAGTCCATCGTCTTCCAGACCATCACCGGCCTGGCCTGCGGCCGCCCCATCAAGGGGACAGTCTGCTTCCTCGGCGGCCCGCTGACCTACTTGTCCCAGCTTCGGGAACAGTTCGCCAAGACGCTCCACTTGACGCCGGAACAGGTCATCGCCCCGGAAAACGCCCAGGTCTACGTGGCCATCGGCGCCGCCCTGGGCAGTATAGACACGAAACCCGTGTCCTTCATGAACCTCATGGGCCAGCTGAAGAGCGTCGACGAATCGACGCTGGCCAAATCGGACCGCGTCGAACCGCTGTTCAACAATCAGGCTGAGCTCGACGAATTCCGGGCCCGCCACAGCCAGCATACCGTCCCCCAGGCGGACATCACCACCTACAGCGGCCCGTGCTACCTGGGCATCGACGCCGGCTCGACGACGATTAAAGCCGTCGTCCTCAGCGAAGACATGAAGATCCTCTATTCGCACTATCAGAACAACGAAGGCAGCCCCTTGGCGGCAGCCAAGAAAATCGTCGCTGAAGTCTACCGCCGCCTGCCGGAAAAGGCCTTCATCGCCAAGGCCGGCATCACGGGCTACGGCGAATCGCTGCTCAAAGAAGCGCTGCACCTCGACCTGGGCGAAGTCGAAACCATTGCCCACTATCAGGCAGCGTCCCACTTCTGCCCGGACGTCGACTTCCTCCTCGATATCGGCGGCCAGGACATGAAATGCAGCCGCATCAAAGATGGTCATATCGAAGATATCCTGCTCAACGAAGCCTGCTCGTCGGGCTGCGGTTCCTTTCTGGATACCTTTGCCAAATCCCTGAAAATGTCCATCCAGGACTTCTCCCAGGCCGCCCTGCTGGCCAAGAGCCCCATTGACCTGGGCTCGCGCTGCACGGTCTTCATGAACTCCAAAGTCAAGCAGGCCCAGAAAGAAGGGGCCACGCTGGCCGACATTTCCGCCGGCCTTTCCTATTCGGTCATCAAGAATGCCCTTTATAAAGTCATCAAAGTCAAAGATCCGGCCAAATTAGGAAAGCACATCGTCGTCCAGGGCGGTACTTTCTACAACGACGCCGTCCTGCGGGCATTTGAAAAACTCCTGGGCCGCCACGTCATCCGCCCGGCCATTTCCGGCCTCATGGGGGCCTTCGGCATGGGCCTCATCTGCCGCACGGCCTACCACGAAGACCATGCCAAATCGACCATCGTCAGCCCGAAAGCCCTGGAAGAATTGCAGGTCACGACGTCCATCCGCCACTGCGGCTTGTGCACCAACAACTGCCTGCTGACGGTCAACACCTTCAACGACGGCCGTTCCTTCATCACGGGCAACCGCTGTGAACGCGGCGCCGCCGGCTCGACAGCAGCCCGCAAGAAGCCTCTGCCCAACATGTACAAGGTCAAATATAACTTGCTCTTCGACTATAAGCCCGTAGAAAATGCGCCGCGCGGCACCGTCGGTATCCCGCGGGTCCTCAATATGTACGAAGACTATCCCTTCTGGTTCACGTTCTTCACCAAACTCGGCTACACCGTCGTCCTCTCGGACCCGTCGTCGAAGGCCCTGTTTGAAAAGGCCATGGACACGGTCCCGTCGGACTCGGCCTGCTACCCGGCCAAACTGGTCCACGGCCACATCGAGAACCTACTGGAAAAGGGCGTCGATCGCATCTTCTATCCGTGCATCCAGAACGGCCCCAGCGAAGGCAGCAAGGACAATACCTTCAACTGCCCCATGGTCATGAGCTATCCCGAAGTCATCCGCAACAACATGGGCGAACGCCTGGCCGAAACCAATACGCCCTACCTCTGCCCCTTCCTGCCCCTCCATGACAAGAAACGCATCGGCAAACGCCTGGCCGAAGAATTGAAGGCCTGGAACCTGCCGGCTCACGAAGTCAAAGCCGCTGCCGCTGCCGCCTGGGATGAAGAAGAAGCATATAAACAGAAGATATACGACATTACCAAAAAAATCCTGGATAACCTGGAAAAGACGGGCCAGCGGGCCATCGTCCTCTGCGGCCGTCCGTACCACATCGACCCGGAAATCAACCACGGCATCCCGGAACTCATCAACATCCTAGGCCTGGCCGTCCTCACCGAAGACGGCGTCGCTCCCCTGGGCCAGTTCCCGGGCCACCTGCGCGTCGTCGACCAGTGGTCCTACCATTCGCGTATCTACCGGGCTGCCCAGTACATCACACAGCATCCGAACCTGGAACTGGTCGAACTCAATTCCTTTGGCTGCGGCCTTGACGCCATCGTCGCCGACCAGGTCCAGGACATCCTGGCCCACGGCCACAAGATCCATACACTGCTCAAGATCGACGAAGGCTCCAACCTGGGTGCCATCCGCATCCGCCTGCGCTCACTGCTCTTTGTCATGAATCACCGTCCCAAAGAAGATCACGTCGTCGAACCGTATTCTTACGAAAAGACGATTTTCACCAAGGAAGACGCCAAGCAGAACGTCATCCTGGCTCCGTCGATGACACCGATTCATTTCCCCTTGTTCAGCGCCGCCTTTGAACACGAAGGCTACCGCGTCGAACTCCTGCCCCACCAGGGCCAGAAGGCCATCGACACGGGCCTGGCCTATATCCACAACGACGCCTGCTATCCGGCCATCATGAGCCTGGGCCAGATCATTACGGCCCTCAAATCGGGCAAATACGACCTGGACCACACGACAGTCATGATTTCCCAGACCGGCGGCTGCTGCCGGGCGACGAACTACATTGGCATGATCCGCAAGGCCCTGAACGACGCCAACATGTCCCAGGTCGCCATCTTGTCGCTGAACCTCAAGGGCATGAACAAGCAGCCCGGCTTCCAGCCCGGCATCGGCTTCTGGCATCGCCTGGTCATGGGCATGATCTACGGCGACGCCCTGCAGCAGGTCCTCTACCGCACGCGGCCTTATGAAAAGGTCAAGGGGACAGCCGAAGCCCTCTTCCACAAGTGGCAGAAGAAATGCGCCGAACAGCTGAAGAAGGCCGATTTCAAATCGTTCAAGAGAAATATCCGCGACCTCATCGACGAATTCGACCACATCGACATGAGTGAAACCATGAAGCCGCGCATCGGCCTGGTCGGTGAAATCTACGTCAAGTTCCACCCCATCGCCAATAACCACATCGTCCGCATGATTGAAGAAGAAGGCGGCGAAATCATCGTCTCCGGCCTGGCAGACTTCTTCCTCTACGGCCAGCTGGACAACCAGTTCCGCCATAAATACCTGTCGGGCAGCTGGAAGGATTCCTTCCTCAGCAAGACTGCCGTCCGCCTCTTGGAATGGTACCGCAAGCCTTACGAACAGGCCGTCGCCAAGAGCCGCCATTTCGACCCGATCACATCCATTTACGACATCGCTGACGAAGCGAAGAAATACTTGTCCCTGGGCCATGAAGCCGGTGAAGGCTGGTTCCTCACGGGGGATATGATCGACCTCATCCACCGCGGCGCCAAGAACATCGTCTGCCTCCAGCCCTGGGCCTGCCTGCCGAACCACGTTACGGGCAAAGGCATGATCAAGACCTTGAAAGCCGCCTTCCCGGAAACGAATATCGTCGCTATCGACTATGATCCCAGTGCCAGCTCGGTCAATCAGACAAACCGCCTGAAACTGATGCTGACGACGACTTTTGAGGGCATCCGCGAACCGGTACAGGAAGACACCAAGCCGGTCATGCCCTTCATGAGCGGTGTCCGCATCAACAGCTCACTGGAAAAATAGTTCCAATAAAAGGGGGTATGTATCATGAAAAACATCTTAGTTCCTATTGACGGTTCCCAGCCGTCGCGCAACGCCTTGCAACATGCCATCGACATTGCTAACGCATATAGTGCCGAATTGACCATCGTCAATATCACCAATGCCGATGCCGTCCTGGACAGCTTCGATGTCTTTGAAGACATGACCGATGAAAAAGTCAAGGACCTGACCAAACTGGCCAAGGATAAGAGCGGCTACGTCCTGGAAAAAGCCATGGACGCCGTTCCGGAAAACCTGACGGTCCACACGGTCCAGCTGGTCAGTACGCCGGAAATCGGCATCCTCAGCGAAGCCGACAAATGCGACGCCGACCTCATCGTCATGGGCCGCCGGGGCAGCCATTCCCTGTCGGAACAGCTCCTGGGCAGTGCCAGTACCTATGTCCTGGCCCATGCCAAATGCCCGGTCCTCCTGGCGCACAATAAGAAAGAAGGACCGTACCGGCGCATCCTCGTCCCGGCTGACGGCTCGGAAGAATCACTGAAAGCTGTCCGCTACGCCGTAGAATTCGCCAAAGCCGACGGCGCATCGGTCACGGTCTTCCACGTCGCCAACATGCGCGACCTCATCGCCGAAGAAACGGCACTGGACCAGAAAAAACGCGGCCTCGAAGACTTGACCGACCGCCTGCGCCAGAGCGCCGACCGCGTCTTCGCCCTGTGCAAGGCTGCCATTGCCGACCATAAAGGCGGCGTCGACATCCACTTCGTCGCCAACATCGGCCGTCCGGGCCCGACAATCCTCAAAAAAGCCGAAAAAGACGGTTCGGACCTGCTCATCATGGGCAGCCGCGGCCGCAGCGGCCTGACCTCGATTCTCCTGGGCAGCGTCAGCCGCTACATCACGACCCATTCGGGCCTGCCCGTCATGATTGTAAAATGATAGTCAGGTGCGGTGCACCTGACGCAGGTCGCAGGTCGCAACGGTCTTATGGACCGTACCCGCAGGGACCGTCCTGCTAAGGCGGCCCGCCCTGAATGATGGGGATAACGCAGACCGCAACGGTCCCTTGGACCGTATGTAGGGGCCGTCCTGTCAAGGCGGCCCGCCTCGAATGACGGGGATAATGCACTCCGACTACACCCGAATACATAAAAAGGGGCTATCGCATTAAGCAAAAACACTTAATACGATAGCCCTTTTTCATTGAAATTTCTGAGAAAAAGCAACCTCTCAGTCAGCATTGCTGACAGCTCCCCTATAAAGGGAGCCAGGGCAGGCCGTACCGGACGGCTCCTGCATTGCGGATGCGGACTGAGACCTGCGACCTGCGGGCCGCCCTTTGGGCGGCCCCTACAGTTGCATAGCCTTGTAGAGTTTTTCGGCGGTCATGGGCAGGTCGCGTAGCCAGATGCCCGTAGCGTTATAGATGGCGTGGGCAATGGCCGGTGCCGGCGAGTCGATGACCAGTTCGCCGATGGACTTGGCGCCGAAAGGCCCGTTCGGTTCATAGCTCGGTTCAAATTCGACGTTGATCTGGCCCAGGTCCATGCGCGTCGGCATACGGTACTGCATGAAGGAGTTATTCTGCAGGCGGCCCGACGGCGTATACTGGATATTTTCGGTCAGGGCCATGCCGATGGCCTGGACGATGCCCCCTTCGGTCTGGACTTTGGCCAGGGCCGGATTGATGACCGTACCGCAGTCGACGACGGCGTCATACTGCACCAGGGAGATGTGCCCCGTTTCCGGGTCGACGTCGACCGTTGCCGCACCGGCCATATACGGCGGCGGACTGGTCGGCGAATAACACGATTCTGTCGCTTCCAGGGCGATGTCATTCATGAACATGGCGTCATTGCCCAAGTCCTTGAGGGTGATTTTCTTGCCAGTAGACAAGTCAGTAATGGCTTTGCCGTCGAATTCCAAATCGTCAACGTTAGCTGCGCCGAGCTTGACAGCTGCCCGTTCTTTCATGCGCTGTATCAGGCTCTGGCAGGTCTTGACGACGGCATTGCCCGTGAGGTATGTCGTCGACGACGCATAGGATCCGCTGTCGTACGGCGATGTATCCGTATCGACGCCATAAGTAACGACATTGTCGACAGGGCACATGAGACATTCCGCGGCAATCTGGGCCAGGATGGTATCGCAGCCCGTCCCCATATCGGTAGCTCCGATATTGAGTGAATAGAAGCCGTCATCATTGACCTTGATGGTGACCGAAGCGACGTCGACATTGGAAATGCTCGACCCCTGCATGGCCGTTGCAATGCCGATGGCCCGGATATGGCCGTTGGACAGGACCTGGCGCGGGCAGTCATCCTTCCAGCCCGACATCTGGACGACCCGTTCCAGGCATTTATCCAGCGTACAGCTCAAGGCCGTTTCATTGAAATAGGCCGGCAGGACCTGCCCCTGGCGGACCATGTTCTTCAGGCGCAGGGCGACAGGGCTCATGTGCAGAGCCGCAGCCAGTTCGTTGACGGCCGTTTCCAGGGCGAACAGCCCCTGAGTCGCACCGTAACCGCGATAAGCGCCGGCCGCAATGGTATTGGTATAGACGCAGGTATAGCTGAAGCGGAAGGCTTCGGCTGCATTGTATAAAGGAATCGACTTATGGCCTGACAAGGTGACCGTCGTCGGCGTGTGTTCGCCATAAGCGCCGGCATTCCACAGGGAATCGAGGAAAATGCCGCGGATATGGCCGTCTTTGCTGGCGCCGAGGACGACGCGGATCTGCGATTCATGACGCGGCGTCGATACGGTCATGGATTCTTCCCGACTGTAGATCATATACGCCGGCTTGCCCGTCAGCCAGGCGATATAAGCAGGGTAGACTTCCATGACGACAGTCTGCTTGGAGCCAAAACCGCCGCCGATACGCGGCTTGATGACGCGGATCTTCGATTTCGGGATTTCCAGGGCGTTGGCGACGACGCGGCGGACGTGGAACGGGACCTGCGTCGAGCTGACGATGGTCAGGCGGCCGAAGGCGTCCTTATAGGCATAGGCCCGGAACGTTTCCATAGCGCCCTGCTGATTCTGACGCGTATGATAGGTCCTGTCGATGACGACGTCCGACGAAGCCAGGACGGCATCGACGTCGCCGTGTTCGTCACAGGCCTGGGCGACGAGATTGCGCTTGTTGTCGCCGCCGACATCGACGAGGGGCTTCCAGTTGTCTTCGGGATGGACGACGATATCGTTGTCCAGAGCTTTGGTGAAATCGAGGAGCGGTTCCTGGACTTCGTATTCAACGCGGAGGACGCGGAGGGCCTTGTCGACGGCGTCTTCATTCGTACCGGCGACGAGGGCGACGGGATCGCCGACGAAGCGGATCTGCTTATCCAGGATGAGGCGGTCATACGGGCTCAGTTCCGGATAGGTCTGACCGGCAATGGTGAAACGCGACTGAGGCACGTCTTCAGCCGTGACGATGCAGACGATGCCCGGCACCTTTTCGGCAGCGCTCTTATTCACCTTCTTGACGATGGCTCTGGCATGGGGACTGCGCAGGGCCTTGACGATGAGACAGTCCTTGGGCCGCAGATCATCCGTATAGACCGGCTGGCCCGTGACCAGGGCCTGAGAATCCTTCTTGGCGACAACGTGATTGATAGCTTTGTATTCCATTATGCCCGGACCTCCTTCCCCTTGGCTTTGAAATAGGCCTTGATAGCCCGCATATGGCTCATGTAGCCCGTGCAGCGGCAGAGATTGCCTGACAGGAATTCCTTGATTTCCTCTTCTGTCGGTGCATCCAGCTTTCGGACCATGGCCAGGACGTTCATGACGAAACCCGGATTGCAGAAGCCACACTGGTCGGCGCCTTCGCGGCCCATATAGAAAGCGAATTCTTTAGCTTCATCCTGCAAACCTTCAAGGGTCGTCACATGGCGGCCGTCGATGCGGACAGCCAGCAGGGCACACGACAACATAGGCACATCGTCGACCCAGACCGTACAGAGGCCACAGTTCGTCGTTTCACAGCCGCATTTGACGCTGTAACAGCCCTGGCTGCGGAGAAAATCATAGAGCATCAGGCCCGGCGCGACGTCAGCCGTCGCCTTCTTGCCGTTCAGCCAATACGTAATGGTCATCACTGGTCACCTCCCAGAACGTTTGCCAATAAGCGCCGGCAGAGGACGACAGCCATATCCTGGCGGTAATCGGCGGAACCGCGCATATTGCTTTCATAAGTCATGGAATGGGCAATTTGTTTGGCAGCCCCTTCCAAGCCCTGGCGGCGCACATCAGCTGCCGGCAGACGGACGACTTCTGCCCGGGCCGGGCGGGCGCCGATGGCACAGCGCACGTTTTCTGCGTCAGCCGATACGGCCACGGCGATGACAGGGAAGTCCGTTTCATTGAGGCGCAGCGAATCATACGCCGTCTGGCAGGCCTTTTTCGGGATGATGATGTGAGTCACGATGTCTTTCCCCGGCCCGGTCTGACCGAAATCGGCCAGGCTGACGATACCGCCCTTGTACAATTCGACCTGGGCATCCAGGGCCAGGAACAGCGTCCAGATGTCGGAAAAGCCGAAGCGCCCGCTGATACTGCCGCCGACGGTCGCCATATTGCGGAACTGGGTCCCGACGATATGGCGGACCGCTTCCTTCATGGCGCCTTGAGTGAAAGCAGCCAGCCCATCGTGGCCTTCGAGCTGCCCTAACGTAACCATAGCACCCAGGCGGAAAGAGTCCTCCCCTTCTTCGATCTGGTCCAGCCCCAGCGCCGACAAATCGATAGCCTGGGCAATGCGCCGCTGCGGCGACAAGCGGAGCCAGCAGCAGCCGCCGAGGACGACAGCGGACCGGTTCTGGTTAAGCTCCCACGCTTCTTCCAGAGAGGCCGCTTTCGTATATTGCGCAATATTCATAAAAAACCCTCCTTTACAGGGCAAAAAATAAATTCAATGCATAGTCCATCAAGTTTATTATACCAGCAAAAAAGGGCGGGCCGCAAGAGACTGTATGAGACATAAAAAAAAGGATTTGTCGCACGTGCGACAAATCCTTTTCTTGTAGGGGCGACCGCGTGAGGCAGCCTCTCTGGAATATGTACGATTTCCCAATCAGCTTGCTAGGAAAGACATCCAAATCCCTAACGGGTCGCCCACGGGCGACCCCTACAAACTCCGTACTATAACTATAAAGAGAAAGGCCCTTGCATTATGGCTGTATTTTGAAAAGTCTTTCTGTATTTGCTTTGGCATGAGCTGTCAATTCTTCGACAGATACGCCCATATACCCGGCCAGGGTCTGTGCCACATAGGTGATATTGTTGGGCACATTGGTCCGGGGCAGGTGGAAGCCCCGCGGCGTCAGGTACGGTGCATCCGTTTCGATGAGGACCCGGTCCAAAGGCAGGATGGATACAGCATCGCGTAAGGGAGCCGCCCGCCGTTCATCGCAGATCCAGCCGGTAATACCGATATAAAAACCCAAATCGAGCATCTTTTCCAGCGTCTTCTTGTCGCCCGTATAACAGTGGACGACCGATTGCGGACAAAGCCCTTCATGCCCCTTGAAACAAGCCAGGAAGTCATCAGCTGCGTCCCGTTCATGAAGGAACATGGGCTTACCTAATTCTTCTGCCATGGCAATGAGGGCTTTGAAAAAGTGGAGCTGGTTCTCTTTCTTAGAATACATGCGGTCGTAATCAAGACCCGTTTCACCGACAGCGACGACTTTCGGATTCGTCGTGATGATGCGCCGGATTTCCTCCAAATCCGCCTCCGTCGCTTCATCAGCCACGTGAGGATGGATACCGGCCGTGCCAAAAGCCGTGTGATGGCGGACAAACTGGTTGACCAGACGATTCTCCCGTGCTTCCGACCCAGTCAGGATACAGCAGATACCGTCCACCGCCGCATCGGCAATGATTTTTTCCGGTTTGGGAAAAGACCGGGTAAATAAATTGAGCCCAATATCATAATATTTTATATCCATGTCAGACACCTCGTGAAAATAAGATTCCACGAATATTGTACCAAAAAAACAGGTTCCTGCGTAGCTTAAAAAAAGCTTGTCACACAACGACAAGCCCTTTAAGGTTGTTAGCGGCTAGCAGTTAGTGGTTAGCGGATGTTTTTTAATTTAAAGGTTTTCTGCCTTTTTCCTATCCTTCTTGTGTCAAATCAATTCCAAAATCACTATGCAGGGTTGTAATCTTTTCACTGGCTTTCTTTGATGATACCCATTTTGCCTCATTGTACCAAATTTTGTTTTTTTGTACAATCCACATTCATGGCAAAAAAAGAGCACCCAGAAAATTTTCCTAGGTGCTCTCTGTCCAGTAATCTGGCGGAGTGAGAGAGATTCGAACTCTCGCAGGCCTTACGACCTCTAACGATTTAGCAAACCGTCCTCTTCAGCCTCTTGAGTATCACTCCATGCGTCAACTGACTATGTCAGTATACTACGATGGAGCGATATTGTCAAGTTATTTTTTCAATATATCTTCTACGGCCTTGGTTTTATTGTTCATCATATTCGTATAGCCCGGTCGGATATCGGCTTTCAAGACGACTTCAGCCCGCAGACCCTGGTCCGTCAGGTATTGCGTCGCTTTTTTGACGACTGCCATGACATCGTCCCATTCGCCTTCGATTTCGGTGAACATGGAATTGGTCCGGTTCGGTAAGCCTGATTCCCGGATAATACGCACGATTTCAGCGACATACGGAGCGAATTCATCGCCAGTCCCGCACGGGGCAATAGCTACAGCAATTAAGGTATTCATGATATTATGCCTCCTCTACAGTCAATGGGTTCTGGGCAATCGCATCGGGCGTTGCCACATAGAGTTCGTCGATGAAATCCGTCTGGAAAGAACCTGTCCCTTTGGCATGAGCTGCGGCCCGTGTACCGGCCAGGTTATAGACGGCAGAGCCGGTAATGGCGGCGATGAACGGATCTGCTACGGCTGCATAGACAGCCATGACACCGCCAAGGGAACAGCCTGTCCCGGTAATGCAGGGCATCATTTCCGAACCGCCCTGGGAAAAGACGAGCTGCCGGCCATCGGTAATCAAATCTTCTTCTCCCGAAATGGCTACGGCTCCGCCAGTCCAGCGGGCTACAGCGACGGCAGCCGGAGCGGCAGAACGAACAGAATCGGTAGAATCGACACCGCGAACGTCCGAAGTATCAGAACCGCCTTCTAAGCCCCATAATCCGGCTAAAGCAATGATTTCAGAGGCGTTGCCCCGGATAATAGACGGTTTATAGGCCTTGAAGGTCGTCAAAAGGTCCGTCCGCATTTGTCCCATGCCAATGGCCACGGGATCCAGGACCCAGGGTTTGCCTTCTTCATGGAGTACGACTGCTGTTTTTGGCAGTGTTTCCGCATAAATCGGGAATAACGTCCCTACGTTGATATACATAGATGCACCGGCCTTGGCCATACTGACGCCTTCGTCCGGTAAATAGACCATAGCGGCCGAACCGCCGACAGCCAGCTGGGCATTGGCAACGAAATTAATGGTCACCGTATTCGTAATAGACGGCGTCAGCGGATTCGATGCCTTAGCCAGTTTCGCGGCTTCCCTAACGGCATCGCGGATTTCAGATTCAGTCATATTATTACCACCTTTGTCATTTTTCTGTTTCTATTATAGACGTTCTGCTGGTGAAAGACTAGAGGGGATTTAGTAGCATATCCACAATCCGAGACAGTTAGCGGTCAGCAGTTAATTGTCCGCAGCCTTGCGGACTACACCGTAGGGGCTTGCACGTGGCAAGCCCGCTATGACTATGTGAGCATAACGTATACTAATATATGTGCGTGTTTTCCTGCATCACCTGTCATGTATGATGGATATGCCATTATTCCGAACGGGCGCCCCTACTGAGTCCGAGTCCGTCATGTATGGCGTATACACCATGATTCGTAGGGGCTTGCACGCGGCAAGCCCGCTATGACTATGTGAGCATAACGTATGCTGATATATGTGCGTGTTTTCCTGCATCACCTGTCATGTATGATGGATATACCATTATTCCGAACGGGCGCCCCACGTGGGCGCCCCTACCAGCTGCTAGCGGTCAGCCGTTAGCTGCCGCAGTCCTACGAGCCATCATGCTGAATAGGCTGTGGTCAAATATCACAGCGGGCCGCCCAAGGCTCCCTTTATAGGGGAGCTGACCGCCAAAGGCGGTCTGAGAGGTTGAAGATCGGCCCCTACGATGCGGCCATAAGGCCGCAAAAACGAGCCACGAACCATTAACAACGAACAGCAAAAAAGCACTGGCGGTTGTCCCACCTCTCCTGCCGAATCCAGGGTATCTCTGTCTGACCGCATACTTTCACTCCATCAGGTCACGAGATTCGGCATAAGCGACTAACACGGTTTTGCGCGTCGCAGAGCTCCTTCAAAACCGGTTCCCTGCTTATCCCAGGGAACCCTGGTCGGATAGGAAGCCGCCTCGTCCCACATCGCTTGTCATGTATGATGGGTACCCCCATTATTCCGAACGGGCGCCCCACGTGGGCGCCCTTGCTAGCTGCTRACGCTGACTGA
>NZ_APHY01000066.1 GCF_000417505.1 Megasphaera sp. NM10 | reverse complement strand
AGCATCAACTTCTTCTTGAAGAATGACGTCATTTACGATACGCTCAACAGATCCTGGCTGCCGGCGATGCCTATGGCCATGCACCGCTGCGCAAAGAAGACACGATCCAGGTCGAATACGTCAGTGCCAACCCGACAGGGCCGCTCCACGTCGGTCACGGCCGCGGCGCCGCTTATGGCAGTGCCCTGGTCAATCTCCTGCGGGCTGCGGGCTATAACGTCCAGGCCGAATACTACATCAACGACGCCGGCAACCAGATGAACAACCTGGCCGCTTCCGTCAATGCCCGCTACCTGGAACTGTTGGGCAAGCCGGCAGAAATCCCGGAAAACGGCTATCACGGCCACGACATCATCGAAACGGCCCAGGCCATCATCGACCAGGACGGTGACAAATACCTGGACATGCCTGAAGAAGAACGGCTGGAACTCTTCAAGGACCGGGCCTATGCCGAAAAGCTCAAGGCCCTCAAACGCGACCTGGCCCATTTCAACGTCCATTATGACAACTGGTTCAGCGAACGGACCCTCCATCCCGATGCCATCCAGGCAGCCTGCAAGGTCCTGGAAGAACGGGGTAAGATTTATGAAAAGGACGGCGCCCTGTGGCTGAAATCGACGGATTACGGCGACGACAAAGACCGCGTCGTCATCCGCGACAACGGCGTGCCGACTTATCTGGCTGCCGATATCGCTTATCATAAGAATAAATACGACCGGGGCTTCAAGAAGATGATCAATATCTGGGGCGCCGACCACCACGCTATGTAGCCCGTGTCAAAGCGGCCATGGCGGCCCTCGGCTATGACGTCAATCAGCTGGAAGTGCTCCTCTTGCAGATGGTCAGCCTCTTCCGCGACGGCAAACCGGTCAAGATGAGCAAGCGCACGGGCCAGGCCATTACGCTGAACGAACTCATCGAAGAAGTTGGTACCGATGCAGCCCGTTACTTCTTCATCATGCGTTCCCTGGATACGCAGCTCGATTTCGACCTGGACCTGGCAAAATCGCACAGCAACGAAAACCCGGTCTATTATATCCAGTACGCTCATGCCCGTATCTACAGCATTTACCGTCAGGCCAAGGAAGCCGGCGCCGACCTCAGCACGGACTGGTCCGACGTCAAATGGGATACGCTGACCAACGAATACGAACTGGAACTCATCAAGAAGATGGCCGCCTTCCCGGAAGAAGTCCAGCGTGCCGCCCGCGAACGGGCACCGCACCGCATTGCCCACTTCGTCCACGAACTGGCCGGTATGTTCCATACGTTCTACAACCACTGCCGCATCATCCAGGAAGACAAGAATCTGGAAAGAGCCCGTCTGGCCCTGGTCACGGCAGTCCGCATCACTATCGCCAACAGTTTGGCTATTTTAGGGGTTTCTGCTCCTGAAAAAATGTAATATAATAAAATAAAAGTTATTGATTGATTTTTGATTCGATGAGCAGAAGCTCAACAGGGAGGAAATATGGCTAAATACATCTTTGTCACAGGCGGCGTCGTTTCTTCGTTAGGGAAAGGCATTACAGCAGCATCGCTGGGCCGTTTGCTGAAGAACCGCGGCTACAAGGTCACGATCCAGAAGTTTGACCCCTATATCAATATCGACCCGGGCACGATGAGCCCGTACCAGCACGGCGAAGTCTTCGTCACCGACGATGGCACGGAAACGGACCTCGACCTCGGTCACTATGAACGCTTCATCGACATTAACCTCGGCAAGAACTCCAACGTCACGACCGGCAAGATCTACTGGTCGGTCCTGCAGAAAGAACGGCGCGGTGACTATTTGGGCCATACTGTCCAGGTCATCCCGCACATCACCAATGAAATCAAGAACCGCGTCTACCGCGTCGGCGACGATGACAATGCGGACATCGTCATCACCGAAATCGGCGGTACTGTCGGCGACATCGAAAGCCTGCCGTTCCTGGAAGCTATCCGCCAGATCAAGAAGGAAGTCGGCCGCAATGATGTCTTGTACATCCACGTCACACTCGTACCGTATATCGGCGCTGCTGGCGAACTGAAGACCAAACCGACCCAGCACAGCGTCAAGGAACTGCGCAGCATCGGCATCCAGCCGGACATCATCGTCTGCCGGACGGAACGCCCCTTGTCGGATGAAATGAAAGAAAAGCTGGCCCTGTTCTGCGACATCGACAAAGATGCCGTCATCGAAAACAAGACCTTGAACAGCATCTATGAAGTACCCCTCCTCTTGTCGGAAGAAGGGATGGACCGCATCGTCCTGGAAAAACTCGACCTGCCCAATCGTCCCTGCGATATGGAAGACTGGAAGAAAATGGTCCATGCCATTTACAATACGGAAAAGACCCTGGAAATCGCCTTGGTCGGTAAATACGTCGCCCTCCACGACGCCTACCTCAGCGTCGCTGAAGCTCTGAACCATGCTGGCATCGCCTATAAGACGAAAGTCAATATCCACTGGATCGATTCGGAAACTCTGGAAGACCCGAACCTCTCGATGGAAGAAGTCTTCAAAGGCATCGACGGCATTGTCGTTCCCGGCGGCTTCGGCAACCGCGGCGTCGAAGGCAAGATCCGTGCCGTCCAGTATGCCCGTGAAAACAACGTGCCTTACCTCGGCCTCTGCCTGGGTATGCAGTGCGCTGTCATGGAATTCGCCCGCCACGTCGTCGGCCTCGAAGGCGCTACGTCGTCGGAATTCCATGAAGATGCCAAATTCCCGGTCATCGACCTCATGCCCGACCAGGTCGACATCTCCGATAAAGGCGGCACCATGCGCCTCGGTCTCTATCCCTGCAAGCTGACCGAAGGTACGAAGGCCCATGAAGTCTATGGCACCAACCTCATTTACGAACGCCATCGCCATCGCTGGGAATTCAACAATAAATACCGCACGGAAATGGTCAACGCCGGCCTCGTCCTCTCGGGCACATCGCCGGACGACCGCCTGGTAGAAATCGTCGAACTCAAGGATCACCCCTGGTTTGTAGGCTGCCAGTTCCATCCGGAATTCAAATCCCGCCCGACCAAAGCCCATCCGTTATTCAAAGGCCTGATCAAAACGGCTTTAGAATTAAAAGGGGAATAATTAGTGGGGGCCGCCGCATGAAGGGTTCTGCCATCATGCCAGGCCCCTTTTAATTTATAGTTTGTAGTACGGAGTTTGTAGAAGATGGCTTTAAATTTAAAAAACTTCACTAAAAACTACAAACTGCAAACTTAATACTCCCAAAGGCGCTGTCATAAGACAGCGCCTTTTTCGCGTCTATGCGGCAGACACATATAGGATGCATATATATGTGATTTATTGAACGTATGGCAAGTTGTTCTAGAGCCGTCAAAATACGATAAAAGTTAGTTACGGCGACATGAAAAATAAACTATTTTTTGTTATTATGCATCCTTATAAAATAGGGTAAGAACGGCCTTTATACTATACAAAACAGGTGACGTATACGGAAATGTAACTACGTTATCTCTTTGTATCCGGACAATTTTTGACTTCTTTTTCCTGCGCCCGGCAGGTCATAAAAATAAGTTAAATGTGTAACTTTGCTCTGATTTTCACATTGAATAATATGCTACATAATGATATAATGTAAGCGATTGAAAGCATGATTCATGTTTTTATTATTTTTCATTATATAATAATGAGGTGATTTTTGATGTTGAATACCTTTAAAAGAGGTGGGGTCCATCCTGACGATGGCAAGATCTATGCAAAAGACAAAGCCATAGAAACCCCGGCAGTACCGGCTCAAGTCGTCATTCCCATGAGCCAGCACTTTGGTGCGCCTTGTACGCCGACCGTCAAAGTCGGTGACCTGGTCAAGAAAGGCCAGCTTATCGGGACGAGTGACGCATTCTTGCATGCCGACATCCATGCATCTACGTCCGGCAAAGTCATCAAAGTTGCGCCTATGCCGCACAACATGATGGTCAAATGCATGGCTGTCGTCATCGAAGCAGATGGCAAAGATGAATGGGCAGAAGGGATTCCCCAGGCTCACGACTGGAAACAGCTCGACAGCAAGGAAATCCTGGAACTCATCAAGAAAGCCGGCGTCGTCGGCTGCGGCGGTGCTACTTTCCCGGCTCATGTCAAATTGGCTCCGAACAAACCGGTCGATACGTTCATCGTCAACGGTGCCGAATGTGAACCGTATCTGACTTGTGACTATCGTGCCATGGTCGAAAAGGAAACGACGGACAAACTCGTCACGGGCGTCCAGATCTGCATGAAAGTCCTCGGCGTCAAGAAGGCTTTCATCGGCATTGAAGACAACAAACCGGAAGCCATCCAGAACCTGACCGAAGCTTTCAAAGATATTCCTGAAGTTACGGTTCTCGCTTGTAAGACGAAGTACCCCCAGGGTGCTGAAAAGATGATGATCGAAGCCTGCACAGGTCGTCAGGTCGAACCGGGCGGACTTCCTATGAACGTCGGCTGCGTCGTCAGCAACGTCGGTACGGTCATTGCCATCACCGATGCTGTCTGCCAGGGCATCCCCTTCATCGAACGCCTTACGACCGTTACCGGTGACTGCATCAAAGAACCGAAGAACCTCCGTCTCCGTATCGGTACGACTTTCCAGGAAGCCATCGACTACTGCGGCGGCTTCTCCAAACAGCCGGATCGCCTGATCGCCGGCGGCCCGATGATGGGTCTGGCCCAGTATCAGCTCGATGTGCCGATCACCAAAGGGGCTTCCGGTATTCTGGCTCTCTCTCCGGAAAAATGCCAGGTCGGCGAAGAATCTCCGTGCATCCGCTGCGGCCGTTGCGTAGAAGCATGTCCCATGGGCCTCATTCCGAGCCAGCTCAGCATCTTCTCGTCCTGTCAGGCATGGGATAAATGCATGGAATACGGCGTCATGAACTGTGTTGAATGTGGCAGCTGTGTCTATACCTGCCCGGCAAAACGTAACATTGTCCAGTATATCCGCAATGCGAAAGGCCAGTGCAAAGCTATCCAGCGCGTAGCGCAGGCTAAAGCTGAAGCACAGAAAGCCAAGAACTAATTGGAAGAAGGGATATCATGAGTCCAGAAGCTAAAGGACAAACAAATGGAAAGGATGCTAAAGACATGCAGGAATTTAAACTTACCGTAGCATCTTCACCGCATGTTCGCTGTAACGAAACCATTCCTAAGATCATGTGGAATGTCGTCGCCGCCCTTGTACCGGCTGCTGCGTTCGGCGTCTACTATTTCGGTGTCAATGCTCTCGTCAATATCATCGTCGCAATTGTCTCGGCAGTTGTATTTGAATTCTTATGGGAAAAACTGATGCACAAACGCGTCACCATCAAAGATGGTTCTGCCGTCATCACGGGCCTTCTCCTGGCTATGTGCTGCCCGCCGAGCCTTCCCTGGTGGATGAGCATCATCGGTTCCTTCCTGGCAATCGTCGTTTGTAAACAGGCCATGGGCGGCCTTGGCTACAACATCTTCAACCCGGCTCACGTCGGCCGTGCTGGTTTGATGGTTTCCTGGCCGATCGCCATGACGACCTGGACCCAGCTCAATGGGACCGTCATCGACGGTGTCGCTGGGGCTACACCGCTGAACGTCTTCAAACACGGCGGCGTAGATGCTCTCTTCAATCTCTTCGGTACTAACGATTGGGGCAGCATTTATCAGAGCTTATTCTTCGGGTTCCGCAACGGTTCCCTCGGTGAAACGTCGACAGTCCTCCTCATCCTCGGTGGTCTGTGGCTGATCTACAAAGGCTACATCAACTGGCAGGTTCCGGTCATCATGATCGCTACCGTCGGCGTCCTCATGGGTGCTTTCTATGGCGTCAACGTTGCAATCTTTGAAATGATGGCTGGCGGCCTCATCATCGGCGCCTTCTTCATGGCAACCGATATGGTCACGGCTCCGATTACCCTGAAAGGCCAGATGATCTTCGCATTGGGCTGCGGCCTGATTACGGTCCTCATCCGTACTCTCGGCGGTTATCCGGAAGGGGTTTGCTACTCCATCTTGCTCATGAATACCTTGACTCCGCTCATCGACCGTCTGGTCAAACCGACCGTCTTTGGCGCAGTAAAAAAGGGGGCTAAATAAAATGGCAGACAAAAACGAAAGCGGAATCTTCAAGGTTGCGATGAACCTTATCCTGACCTGCCTGGTTTCCGGCTGTATCATCGGCGTCGTCTATGCTGCTACCAGCAAGATTGCCTATGAAAAAGCTGAACAGATGAAACAGGATTCCATGAAATCCCTCGTTCCGCAGGCTGAAAAATTCGATCCCGTCCCTGGCGAAAAAGATACCTTCGTCGCTGAACAGGGCGGCAAGAAAGTGGCTTATATCATTCCGACGGCTCCGAAAGGTTACGGCGGCGCTATCAAGATGCTGACGGCTGTTTCCATGGATGGCACGGTTATGGACTACACGGTCCTCGAAGCCAACGAAACTCCGGGCCTCGGCGACAGAGGTGCTAAATCTCCGTTTAAAGATCAGTTCAAAGGCAAAAAACTGGAAAACTTGGAAGTCACCAAGAGTGCTAGCGAAAAGGATAAAATCCAGGCTATGACCGGTGCTACCATTTCTTCCCGTGCTTTCACTTTGGGCGTTAAACAGGCTGTTCAGAAAGCAGCAGAGTTAGGGGGTAAATAATAATGAATCTTTGGAAAGTATTTACTAGAGGCATTATTGAAGAAAACCCGTACTTCGTCCTGGCCTTGAGCCTGTGCCCGGGCCTTGCCGTTACGACAAGCATCGTCAATGGCCTGACCATGGGCTGCACAGTATGGTTCGTCATCACGGCTAACAATACGGTCGTTTCCATCATTCACAAGCTGATCAACAAAAAAGTCCGTATCCCTGTTTACATCACCTGTATCGCTACTATCGTAACGTGCGTACAGCTGTTCTTACAGGCTTTTGCTCCGGATCTGTACAAAGCCCTGGGCGTATACCTCGACCTGGTCGTCGTATTTGCTATCATCCTGGCTCGTGCTGAATCGGTTGCATCGAAAAACGGCGTCGTCGTTTCCTTCCTCGACGGCATGGGCATGGGCATTGGCTTCACCATTGCTATGTTCCTCATTTCCTTCGTCCGTGAAATCCTCGGCAACGGTACCTTCTTTGGTATCCCTGTCTTCGGTCCGTCCTATCAGCCGGCTCTGATCATGGCCTTGCCGCCTGGAGCCTTCATGCTCATCGGTTTCATCATGGCTGGTTTCAAAATCTGGAATGAACATGTTGAAAGACAGAGACAACTGAAAGGGAGTGAAGGATAATGGAATACTTTACGCTGTTCATCGGGGCTGTCTTGATTAACAACTTCGTATTGACCAAGTTCCTCGGTTTGTGTATCTTCTTCGGCGTTTCCAAGAACCTGAACGCCTCTGTCGGCATGGGCTTCGCCGTCACTGCCGTCATCACTATGAGTACTATCCTGGCATGGTGCCTGTACAACTTAGTCCTGGTACCGCTTCATTTGGAATTCCTGCGCACGATTTCCTTCGTTATCTTGATCGCAAGTTTCGTACAGTTACTGGAAATCGTCATCAAGAAAGAATCGCCGACCTTGTATAACATGTGGGGCATTTACCTCATGCTGATCGCTACGAACTGTATCGTCCTGTCCGTCCCGGTCATCAGTGTCACCAGCGGTTATAACTTCTTGGAAAACATCGTCTTCGCTGTTGGCGCAGGCCTCGGCTTCGCCGTAGCTCTGATCCTCATGGCAAGCTGCCGTGAAAAATTGGACTATGCCGCTGTTCCCCACGCTCTGAAAGGCACACCAATCGCTTTCATCGTCGCCGGTATGATGTCCCTGGCCTTCCTCGGCTTCTCCGGTATGATTTAAGGCAAAGGAGTGAATTAGATTATGTACGATTATACAACGATAGCTATGTATGCTGTCGGCGTCATGGTTTGCATCGGTATCGTCTTCGGCTTTATCCTTGCAAGTGCTGATAAGAAATTTGCCATGGAAGAAAATCCGCTCATCGGCGAAGTAAAAGAAGCACTTCCTCAGGGCCAGTGCGGTGCCTGCGGTTTCGCCGGCTGTGCAAAATATGCGGAAGCCGTCGTCCTCGACCCGAACGTTCCGCCTAACCTCTGTGTTCCTGGTAAAGCTGAAGTCGCTGCTGTCGTCGCTAAGTTGACAGGCAAAGTCGCTGAAGCTACGGAACCGAAATACGCTCACATCAAATGCCGCGGCGGCAATGGCATTGCCAAACTGGCTTATGAATACAAAGGTGTTCATGACTGCGCGGCTGCTAAGATCGTCCAGCAGGGCCCGAAATTCTGTAAATTCGGCTGTCTCGGCTTCGGCAACTGCACGCGTGCCTGCCCGTTCGGTGCTATGAGCATGGGCGAAAATGGCCTGCCTGTCGTCAACAAGACGCTCTGCACAGGCTGCGGTAAATGCGCTTCTGTCTGCCCGAACCACGTCATCGAACTCCTGCCGATCAGTGCCAAAGTCAGCATCAGCTGCAGCTCCAAAGATTTCGGCGCTCCGGCTATGAAGAACTGCAAGGCCCTGTGCCTCGGCTGCGGTTCCTGCATGCGTAACTGCTCGCATCAGGAAGAAGGGGCTATCAAGATCATCGACCATCTGGCCGTCGTCAACCAGGACATCTGCCATACCTGTGACAATGCTACCTGCCTGACCAAGTGCCCGACTGGTGCCATCAACGAAATGATCAAAGGCTCTTTCAAGAAAGAAGAAAACGTAGGTTAATACATGGATAAGAAACGGTATGTATGGGTTCTTCTCACCATGGCGTTCCTCATCATCCTTAGTTGCTCCGGATGCAGTCTGCATCCGGAGTCTTCTTTTGATAGGAGCGGTGTCGCCATGGATACGACGGTCTCCCTGCGGGCGTCCGGGAAAGAAGCCAAAGAAGCAGTCGATGAAGGCTTTGAACGCCTGAATCAGCTGGACAAACTGGCAGGACAGAATGAAGACAGCGACGTAAGCCGTATCAATGCCGCTGCCGGCAAAGCATACGTCCAGGTCGACCCGGCCATTTATGAAATGATTGAATACGCCAAGGATTATTCGGCCAAGAGCCAGGGCGAATGGGACATTACCGTTGGCGTCATGACCAATTTATGGCGCATCGGCAACGACGACCAGCACGTGCCGTCAGCCGATGAGATTTCCCAGGCCCTGATGAAGGTCAACTATAAGGACATCCTCCTGCGGCCGGAAGACCACAGCGTCATGCTGGCTAAACCGGGCATGGCCATCGACCTGGGCGGCGTGGCCAAAGGCTATGCTGTCGATGAAATCCGCAAGATTTATGAAAAACACCACATCGAAAGCGGCCTCATCAACCTCGGCGCCAGCTCGATGTATGCCGTCGGCAAGACGACCAAGGGCAAGCCCTGGCGCATTGGTATCAAACATCCCCGCTCTGACGACGACAAGAGCTTCCTGGGCATCGTATCCATCGAGAACCAGGCCCTGTCCACATCAGGCGACTATGAACGCTATTTCATCCAGGATGGCGTCCGCTACCACCATATCTTCGACCCCCGCACGGGCTATCCCGCCCGGTCCGGCGTCATGAGCGACTCTGTCGTCATCGACGGTTCCGTACCTCATGCAGGCATGCTCAGCGACATGATGACGACTATCGTCTTCGTCCTGGGACCGCAGAAGGGGATGGAACTGGCAAGCAGCATGGAAGGCGTCAACTGTGAAATCACAGGCAGCGACAATGCCGTCTACATGACCCAGGGCTTTGCCGATAATTTCTCTGACTTGAATAGTGATTTCCATCTTTCCGATTCGGAATAAACCAGTCTCCATAGAAGCAAAAAGTATAACAGAAAAAAAATTAATATCTTTAAGTCTATTTACTTTTTCATTCGTTTGTAAGATAATAGATATGTAAATTTTAGAAATTATGGAGGGTAGTATCTACATATGGATCATATCGATGACAAAATTTTAACGATACTCAAACACAATGGCAAAGCTTCGGCTACGGAAATCAGCAAGGTCGTCGGCCTGTCCATTCCGGCTGTTGCCGAACGCATCCGCAAGATGGAACACAACGGCATCATCGAAGGCTACGGTGCCAAAATCAGCCGCCGCAAGACCGGTTACAACGTGACGGCTTTCATCATGGTCAATCTCGAACGCTCTGGCGATGTCGAAGAATTCCGCTCGAAAATCGTCCAGTACCCGGAAGTCCTGGAATGTCACCACGTCGTCGGCGCCTTTGACTACTTGCTCAAAGTGCTGGTCAAGACACCGGATGACCTGGAACACTTCCTCATGCAGGTATTGAACGAAATCCCGACGGTCGCCTCGTCCCAGACCTTCATGTGCCTGTCGACACTGAAGGAAGAATGGAATGTGTAAAGAGCGTCGTGCCTCGTAGTTCGTAGGGGATGCCCCAAGGGCGTCACGCAGACATTGACGAACCGCTAACAACTAACCAGAACGGGCCGCCCTTTGGGACGGCCCCTACGATAAAAAGGCTTGCCGCTACGCGGCAAGCCTTTTTACTATCCTTTTATTATCTTCCGTCGAGGCTGATGATGCGTACCTCGAAGGGGATATCTTTGCCGCTCTGTGCGAGGGCTCTTTTGGCAGCCATTTCCAGACCGCCGCAGCACGGGACTTCCATGCGGACCAGGGTGACGTCGTGGATGTCGTTCTGACGGAGGATTTCTGTCAATTTTTCGGCATAGTCGATGTCGTCGAGTTTAGGGCAGCCGATGAGGGTGATGCGGCCCTTGATGAAATCTTCGTGGAAGCGGGCGTAGGCATAAGCCGTACAGTCGGCCGCGATGAGCAGGCTGGCACCGTTGAAATAAGGCGTATGGGGTGGTACGAGCTTGAGCTGGACCGGCCACTGGCTCAGGCGGGAGATGGACGGCCCGGCAGGAACGTCGTCAGCCCTTTTCTGCGTTTCGCCGAGGCTGCGGGCCTGGCTGCCGGGACAGCGGCCGGTGTAGGTCCGTCCCTGGGCGGCCATGTGCTGTTTCACGGCTTCTTCATCATAGGCAGCGGCTTCGCGTTCGACAAAGGTGATGGCATCCGTCGGGCAATGGGGCAGGCAGTCGCCCAGGCCGTCGCAGTAGTCATCGCGCATGAGGCGGGCCTTGCCGTCGACCATGGCGATAGCCCCTTCGTGACAGGCCGTGGCGCAGGCGCCGCAGCCATTGCATTTTTTCGAATCAATCTGTATAATTTTACGTATCATAATTTCCTCCATCGTGGTATATGCATCAAACTGGTTTGGGACCTTTATGGTCTAAGTATAGTCGATGGAGCAAAAATAAGCTGTTGTTTTTCCAACTATCATCTTTTTTTTGGAGGTCTTTCCATGGAACAATATCTTTCCCTCATTGAAACGTCGCCGCTCTTCCACGGCGTCGCCGAAGCCGATGTCCTGCCGCTCTTGCAGCGCTTGAAGGTACGCAAGAAAAAATATGAGAAAGGGGAATTCCTCTTTTATTCCGGCGATGCCGTCCCCTATATCGGACTGGTCCTGGAAGGGGCGGTCCACATCATCCAGGAAGATTACTGGGGGAACCGCAATATCCTGTCCCAGATCCCGGCAGGCTTCTTTTTCGGCGAAGCCTTTGCCTGTCTGCCTGACGCGCCGGCGACGGTCGACGTCGTCGCCGCCTCGGATGCGGTCATCATGCAGGTCTATGTCGGCAACATCCTCCATGCCGGTCAGGTCCTGACGCCGGACCAGGCTCGTTTTACAGGCAATCTCCTGGCTCTGATGGCCGAAAAGAACCGCCTCCTTACGGAAAAGATACGCTACCTGACCCAGCGCTCGACGCGCCAGAAAATCATGCTCTACCTGTCCGACATGGCCCGGAAAAAAGGGAAGGCCACCTTCGTCCTGCCTTTCAACCGCCAGCAGATGGCCGACTTCCTCTCCGTCGACCGCAGCGCCTTATCGGCCGAACTGAGCAAGATGAAAAAAGAAGGCCTCATCGATTACCACAAGGACAAATTCACCTTGCGGCAGGAACATTAAGGAAATCGGCGGGCCGCCAGCTAAGCTGTCCATTCTGGCAGCTACCCTATCGGTACCTGGTGGGCCAGAAAGGCTTTCAGGACGGCTCTTACAAACCACGAGCCACGAGCCACTGCTAAAAAAGGCGCTGTCTTCATGCGACAGCGCCTTTTTTACTCGCTTTTAATGCAGATGGGGGAGGATGTGGCCCATTTTATTCTTTTTCGTTTCCAAGTAGAATTCGTCGAATTTCTGGGGTTTCATTTCGATGGGGACGCGTTCTACGATTTCGACGCCGAAGCCTTCGAGGCCGTAGACTTTTTCCGGGTTGTTCGTGAGCAGGCGGATTTCTTTAGCGCCCATGTCCTGGAGAATCTGGGCACCGATCCAGTATTCGCGAAGGTCCGGAGCGAAACCGAGTTTTTCGTTGGCTTCGACTGTATCGTAGCCCTGTTCCTGGAGGACATAGGCTTTGAGTTTATTGATGAGGCCGATGCCACGGCCTTCCTGGCGCATGTAGAGGAGAATGCCCCGGCCTTCGGCGTTGATCTGTGTCAGGGCAGCGGCCAGCTGTTCACCGCAGTCACAGCGGCGGGAGCCGAAGACGTCGCCTGTAAGGCATTCAGAATGGACGCGGCACAAGAGGTTCTTGCCGTCGCCGATTTCGCCTTTGACCAGAGCGACGTGATGTTCGCCCGTCAGGTCGTTGATGTAGCCGTAGATCTTGAAATCGCCGTATTTCGTCGGCATCTTGGCGACGGCTTCGCGGATGACGTGTTTGTCATGGCGGCGGCAGTAGTTCTGGAGATCGTGGATGGTGATGAATTTCAGGCCGTATTCGTCGGCGATTTTCCAGAGGTCCGGCGTGCGCATCATCGTGCCGTCGTCTGCCATGATTTCGCAGCACAGGCCGACCTGTTTGAGTCCGGCCAGGCGCATGAGGTCGACCGTGGCTTCCGTGTGGCCGTTGCGGGTCAGGACGCCGCCGCGTTTGGCGACGAGGGGGAAGTTGTGGCCAGGACGGCGGAAGTCTTCGGGACGGGCCGATTCTTCAGCGCATTTGCGGGCCGTCAGGGCGCGTTCGACAGCCGAGATGCCCGTCGTCGTGTCGACGTGGTCGATGGAAACAGTGAAGGCCGTTTCGTGGTTATCTGTATTTTCGCTGACCATCTGGGGCAGGCCGAGCTTATGGGCATATTCGATGTTCATGGGCATGCAGATCAGGCCCTTGCCGTGGCTGGCCATGAAGTTCATGTTTTCTGTCGTGCAGTACTGGGCGGCGCAGATGAAGTCGCCTTCGTTTTCGCGGTCCGGGTCATCGGTGACGATGATGACGTGGCCGGCCTGTAATTCTTCCAATGCTTCTTCGATAGTGTTGAATTTACGTTTTTCTGTAGTCAAAATAAAGACCTCCTTAAAGTCTGTATTGTCCATAGTTGGTGGTACTCAAAAAGCCCTGGCGATGAGGCACAGGGCTTTGACATGCAAGGAAAGGCACGCTGCAGAAACAGCACGCCACATCTTCTTCCATCCAGACTATACTGTCGGTTTTGGAATCGCACCAAATCACGAGCCAATGGCTCCTACGCCGTAGCGTTCGCGGACTATACCGCCGATCGGGAATTTCACCCTGCCCTGAAGATATACGTTTTATTCAGTTCTGTTATGTATTATACACGGTAACTTTCATTTTTGCAAGTTAGTCGACGTCGAAGATTTTCCCCGGGTTGAGGATGTCGTTCGGGTCGAGGGCTTTCTTGATGGCCTTCATCATTTCCAGTTCGCCGGGATCGGTGAATTCTTCCATCAAATGCTTGCGCTTGTAGCCGATGCCGTGTTCGCCGGACAGGCGGCCGCCGTGGGCATAAATGAATTTGTACAGTTCCTGCTGGTTGGCCTTGACCCGCTGGTCCCAGTCTTCATAGGTGGCATCTTCATTCTTGAGGATGTTCAAGTGAATGTTGCCGTCGCCGGCGTGGCTGGCGATACGTGTGACCAGGTTGTATTTCTTGGCCAGGCGCAGGATTTCGTCGAGGAGGGCCGCTTCCTGGTCGACAGGGACGACGACGTCTTCTTTGCAGACGATGAGGCTTTCGGCGCGGACGGCTTCGGCAAAGGCCTTGCGGGCCTGCCAGATCTTATTGTGGTCAGCGACGAGGACTGACGACGCGCCGTTTTCCGTGCAGACTTCGTCGAGGATGACGGCCTTGTCGTCCAGGTCGTCTTCGCTGGTCCCTTCGACTTCGACGATGACGTAGTTGCCGTTGTCGCTGCCCTGGAGATTTTCATTGAGGTATTTTTCGACGGACTTGATGGTGATGTTGTCCATGAATTCGACGCACGTCGCGTGATGCCGGCCTTGATGATTTTGGTGACGACGCCCATGGCCTGGCGGCGGTCGTCGAAGATGGCCAGCAGGTCGAGGGCGTACTTCGGCTTGGGCAGGAGCTTCAGCGTCGCCTTGGTGATGATGCCCAGGGTCCCTTCGGAGCCGATGACCAGCTGGTCCAGGGAATAGCCTGTCGACTGTTTCTGCAGGCGCGCGCCGAGGTTGACGATGCGCCCTGTCGGGTTGACGACTTCCACGCTGTAGACCTGGTGGCGCGTCGTCCCGTATTTGACGGCCCGGTTGCCGCCGGCGTTGGTGGCGATGTTGCCGCCGATGAAGCACGAGTCGCCGCTGCACGGATCGCCGGCGTAGAAGAGACCTTTCTTTTCGGCCGCTTCCTGCAGGTCCGACGTGCGTACACCTGGTTCGACGACGGCATAGAGGCCGTCTTCATTGATTTCCAGTATCTTGTTCATCTTTTCCAGCGACAAGACGATGCCGCCGTATTCCGGGACGGCGCCGCAGGCCAGACCCGTGCCGGCCCCGCGGGGGACGACAGGGAAGTGGCAGGCATTGGCCAGCTTGATGATGGCGCTGACCTGCTGGGCTGTTTCGGCAAAGACGACGGCTTCGGGCATGTGATGGTAAGCCGGGTCGGTCACTTCGTCATGGGAATAAGGCTGCATGGCGTCGGCGTCGGTGACGACGTCTTTCGGGCCGACGATGGCCTTTAATTTTTCCAGGATTTCTGTCGTTATTTTTTCATAGTGCATACGTGTTCCCCCTCGGATAAGATACAAAATGTCGTGCCTCTATTATATATAACTGCCGCCCATTTTAAAAGGAATTTTACAAAAAAACTTTATCTTGCCAGCAAAGCACGGTATACTATAGGGTAAGACTTTTTCAGTCTCTTGTTCTTAGAAAGGGTGATTGGGTGGAAACCAAGCAGTATCGCCAGCCTCGGCGCCGAAAGAAGCGCCGCAAGGTCCCCCGGAAGCGCCGTACAGGGCTGCTCATCCGGCTCCGGCAGATGAGCTGGTATAATCTTATTCTCGTGGCCATCATCGTCGCCGGCTTCTATCTCATCGGCGTCCGCCTCTACAGGCTGTGGGAAATCCATGACGACATGAACCGGACCCTGCAGCAGGAACAGACCTTGCGGGACGAAAATCTTCGCCTTCGCGAACGGCGTGACAAGCTGAATGATCCCGATGAAATCGCCCGGGAAGCGCGCGAACAGTTCGGCCTGGCCAAGCCCGATGAAATTCCCTATAAGCCGTGATTCCCTATATTTTGTATTTTGATGATTGAATTTTTTGGCATTTATGAGTATAATGGCTTTATACGTTTAGCAGTAATGCTGATATTACAAGGAGGAAATCAAAACAGCATGACAATCGAAGTAGGCAGTGTGATGGAAGGTACCGTTACAGGAATCACAAAATTTGGCGCATTCGTAGAGCTTCCGGATAAGAAGGTAGGTCTTGTACATATTTCTGAAGTCGCTAATGAGTATGTCAAAGATGTAAATGATTTTTTGAAAGTTCGAGACAAGGTCAACGTCAAAGTGTTGTCTGTAGACGATAAGGGAAAAATTGCCCTGTCTATCAAACAGACCCAACCGGCGCCGGAAAAGAAAGAATTCCGTCCGAAACGCGATTTTCGGCAGAAACATGAATTCCGCCAGCATAACGGCTTTGATTCGCGCCGTTCGTCGGGCTCGCTGTCTTTTGAAGACCGGCTCAGCAAATTCCTGAAGGAAAGCGATGAACGCCTGATGGATTTGAAGCGCAATACGGAATCGAAACGCGGCGGCCGCGGTGCGCGCCATGCTGATTGAGTGCGTATTGAATAGCGGAAGGTAAAAAAGAAGGGCGCTGTTGCACAAAGACAGCGCCTTTTTACGTTTACAGGAAGGAGCAGATATGGAGTATCAGAAGTATGCAGTCATCGACATCGGCTCCAACTCCCTGCGACTCATGACGGGCTGGCAGGAAGTCCCGGGCACGTGGATCTTTTCGCCGAAAGAACTGGCGACGACGCGGCTGGGGAAAGATATCGATGAAACACACCATTTGTCACCGGCAGGGATGGAAGCGTCCTTTGCGGCCATGGAAGGCTGGAAAGAACAGCTGACAGGCGTACCGGTCTGTGCCGTCGCCACCAGTGCCGTCCGCGAAGCTATCGACGGCCAGGCCTTCCTGGCAGAAGTGCGGGCCCGTTTCGGCTGGCACTGCCGGGCCATTTCGGGCCTGGAAGAAGCGTCGCTCAGCTTCACTGGAGCTACGGCCTCGCTCAGCCCCGATGTGACGGCAGCCGTCATCGACATCGGCGGCGGCAGCAGTGAAGTCGCCGTCGGCCGCGGCGGTGACCTGTGCTGGTCCCACAGCTACCCCATGGGGGCTGTGCGCTTTACGCGGGGCGAAGTTATGAGCCATCAGGCCGTCGCCCATCTGGAAAACCGCTGCTATCAGGAATGGCTGCCCATGCAGGTCCAGCCGGACCTGCTCATCGGCGTCGGCGGGACGCTGACGACGCTGGCGGCCATGGACTTGCAGCTGGCCGTCTACGATGCAGAGAAAGTCGAAGGCCATCGCGTTTCCTATGATGCCCTGTGCGGCCATATCGAACGCCTCCGGGCCATGACGCCGGAAGAACGGCGCCACGTACCGGGCCTGCAGCCCAAGCGCAGCGACATCATCGTCGCCGGCCTGCTCATTGCCAAGTCCTTTCTCCAGCGCTATCACATCCCGGCCATCACCGTCAGCGAACGGGATCTCATGGAAGGCGTCTTTTTCCGCCATTCCTTCCATGATGCGGCCTGGAACTCCCGGGACCGCCAGTCGTGAACCTTGTCGACCGCGTAGACGCTTACGGCAGGCAGCACGGCCTGTGGCAGCCGGGGAGGGCCCTGGTCGTCGCCTGCTCCGGCGGGCCCGATTCGCTGGCTCTGCTGGATATACTGAGCCGCCTGGCCCCGTTATATAGGCTGACCTTGACGGCCTGCTACGTCCACCACGGCATCCGCCGGGCGGCCGATGAAGAAGTCAGCCTGGTACGGCGCGAAGCCGTGCGCCGCCATTGCGGTTTTGCCTGGCAGTACGTCGACGTGCCGGCCCTGGCCCGGCGGGAAAAGGCGTCGGAAGAAGCCGTAGGCCGGCGCGAACGCTACCGCATCCTGCGGGAAACGGCCCGGGCCTGCGGGGCCGAACGCATTGCCGTGGCCCATCACGCCGATGATCAGGCCGAAACGGTATTGCTCCATCTCCTGCGCGGCAGCGGCCTCGACGGCCTCTGCGGCATGGCGCCCAGGCGGGGCGACATCATCCGGCCGCTGCTTATGGTGACCAAGGCGGAGCTGGCAGCCTATGCCGCGGCCCGGGACCTTCCGGTCTGTCACGACGAAACCAATGACAGCCGGCGCTACAGCCGCAACCGGATACGCCTGGACCTGCTGCCGCAGCTGCAGGCTTATAACCCGGCCATTACGGCGGACCTGAACCGCCTGGCCGATATCGTCAGGGCCGACGAAGCCTTTCTGGACGACGCTGCCGAAACACTCTATGGGCAGCTCGTCCTTCCCGAAGACGTACCGGCTTTAGACAAGAAGCGCTTGCTGGCCCAGCCGCTGGCTATGCAGCGGCGCCTCATCCGCCGCTTGTGGCAGGAGGCGACGGGCTCTCGTCAGGACCTGCCTTTTCATTATGTTGAAACGATACGGGACCTGGCCGCCAAAGGAGCTGGAAAACAGTTCCAGTGCGGCCGGGCCTGTGCTTATACGACCCGGACAGCCCTCTGCCTGGGTCCTGCCGTTCCCCGCAGGGGACGGCAGGGGTAATTCACTTTTTCACGGAGGAAAACAAGATGCATCAGGATATCAAAGAAATTTTATTTACAGAAGAACAGATTGCTGCCCGCGTCCGCGAACTGGGTGCGCAGATTACTAAAGATTATGCCGGCAAGACCATCCTCATGTGCGGCATCCTCAAAGGGGCCGTCACCTTTTTCACCGACCTGGCCCGCTGCATCGACGGCCCGGTCTACTTCGATTTCATGAGCTGCTCCAGCTACGGTTCGTCGACGACGTCGTCAGGTGTCCTCAAGATCCGCAAGGACCTAGATAACGACGTCAAGGATAAAGATGTCCTCATCGTCGAAGACATCATCGACACGGGCGTCACCTTGAGCCATCTCGTCCCCATGCTCCAGGAACGGGGTGCCCGCTCGGTCAAATTGGCAACCCTCCTCAGCAAGCCGGCCCGCCGCCAGGTCGAAGTCCCTGTCGATTACAACGGCTTTGAAATCCCCGATGCCTTCGTCGTCGGCTATGGCCTCGACTACGACAGCCGCTACCGCAACCTGCCGTACATTGGCATTTTGAAAGAAGAAGTATATTCCAAGTAGTTGTTACTTTAGAAGAAGTGTGGTAATATAAGACTGTATTGGTTGGAATAAAAAAGCATTATCATAAACTAAGTGAAAGGAGCCATATTTTGAGTAAATTTGTGCGGAATGTAAGTTTATACTTACTCATCATCATCGTCGCCGTATCGATCATAGATGCCTTTACCAGCAGTAAGACAGATAAATCGGAAATTTCTTACACGAATTTCATGAGTCAGGTGCAGCAGAAAAAAGTCGATGCCGTCCAGATCACAGCCGACCACGCTATCGTCGGACAGCTGAAAGACGGAACCTCTTTTACTTCTTATGCCCCGACCGATTCGGCACTCTTGCCGGCACTGCGCGATGCTGATGTCAACATCATCGCCAAACCGCCCGAACAGCCTTCGTGGTGGATGAACATGCTGACAGCAGTCCTGCCAATCCTGGTCCTCATTGCCATCTGGTTCTTCATCATGCAGCAGACCCAAGGCGGCGGCGGCCGGGTCATGAACTTTGGCAAGAGCCATGCCAAGATGCACGGGGAAGGTAAGATCAAGGTTACCTTTAAAGACGTTGCTGGTGAAGACGAAGCGAAGGAGGAATTGGCGGAAATCGTCGAATTCCTGCGCAACCCCAGCAAGTATAATGCCATTGGCGCCAAGATACCCAAAGGGGTGCTCCTCTTCGGCCCTCCGGGGACCGGCAAGACCCTCCTGGCTCGTGCCGTAGCCGGCGAAGCCGGTGTCCCCTTCTTCAGCATCAGCGGTTCCGACTTCGTCGAAATGTTCGTCGGCGTCGGTGCCTCCCGTGTCCGTGATTTGTTCACACAGGCCAAGAAGAACGCGCCCTGCATCGTCTTCATCGACGAAATCGATGCCGTCGGCCGCCAGCGCGGTGCTGGCCTTGGCGGCGGTCATGACGAACGGGAACAGACATTGAACCAGCTCCTGGTCGAAATGGATGGCTTCGGTTCCAACGAAGGCATCATCACCATCGCTGCGACCAACCGTCCGGATATCCTCGACCCGGCGCTTCTCCGTCCGGGCCGTTTCGACCGGCAGATCACCGTCGACCGGCCGGACCTGCGCGGCCGCCGGGCTATCCTCGACGTCCACGCCAAAGGCAAGCCCCTTGGCAAGGATGTCGACCTCGACGTCATCGCCAAGAAGACGCCGGGCTTCACCGGTGCCGACTTGGGCAACCTGCTCAATGAAGCAGCCCTCCTGGCTGCCCGGGCTAATAAGAAAGTCATCAACATGGCTGAACTGGAAGAAGCCAGCGAAAAAGTCTGCTTCGGTCCGGAACGCCGCAGCCATGTCATCAGCGATAAGGAAAAGCGCCTGACGGCAGTCCACGAATCGGGCCACGCCCTCATCGCCTATCTCCTGCCTGATGCCGACCCGGTCCACAAGGTCACCATCATCCCCCGCGGCCGGGCTGGCGGCTATACCATGATGCTGCCGGAAGAAGACCGGTCGTATGAAACGAAGTCGTACTACCTGGCCCAGATCCGCGTCGCCCTCGGTGGCCGGGCTGCTGAAGAAATCGTTTTCAACGAAATCAGCAGCGGCGCTTCCGGTGACCTTCAGAGCGTCACCCGTATCGCCCGCCAGATGATCACCCGCCTGGGCATGAGCCCGAAACTGGGCCCCATGGTCTTTGGCGAACAGCAGGACCAGGTCTTCCTCGGCAAGAGCCTGGGTCACGAACGCAACTACAGCGAAAGCGTAGCCGAACTCATCGACAAGGAAATGCACGACACCGTATCGGAAGCCTATGCCGACGTGCTCCACATGTTGCGGGAACAACTGGATACGCTGAAAAATATGGCCAATGCCCTGATGGAAGTCGAAACGATCAATCATCAGCAAGTCGATAACCTGGTCAAATACGGCACCTTGGAAGGGCCGCAGGACGCTAAAAAAGAAGCTGCTGAAACACCGGCAGAAACGGCAGAAGCCGAAACACCGGACACAGCAGCCGTTTCCGAAGCCGCTCCGACAGTCAAGGAAGAAGCACCTGCACCGGCAGCTCCCAAAGCCGAACAGACAGAAGTACAGATCAGCCCCTGGGGAAACCCTGTCCCCAAAGGCGGCCTGACCACAGGCCTGACCGATAAGGACGAAGAAGAAAAAAAGGCTGACGAAGAAAAATAGAGAGTGAAAAAAGGCGCTGTCGCATGAAGACAGCGCCTTTTTGAGTATTAAGTTTGCAGTTTGTAGTAGGGGTCGCCGCGTGGGCGACCCGCCTGGGATTTGGTGGTGCTCTCCACGAGCCACTAACCCTAACCTCCCCTTGACAGGGTTATCGTTTATGTTACAATTTCTACATAGAATAGGTGAGTTATGCGCTAGGGAGTAGCGCTTTTTTTTGAATGGATGCTGCCAGGGGCAGCGGCAGAGGTGATTGCTATGAGACAAGACATTCTCGATTTTTTGATACAGCACAAGGACGAATTCGTATCGGGCCAGCAGATTTCTGAGCAGCTCGGGATTTCCCGGACGGCCGTATGGAAGCATATCCGCGTCCTCAAACAGCGGGGCTATGTCATCGAGTCGTATACCAAGAAAGGGTATTGTCTGCGCGAAGCGCCGGAACTGCTGTCGGAACAGGCTATCGAAGAAGGGCTTTCGACGAAAGTCGTGGGACGTCATATCGTCTACCGGGAACGCGTCGATTCGACGAATAATGTCGCCAAGAAGCTGGCCGATGAAGGCGCCCCGGAAGGGACCATCGTCGTCGCCGAAGAACAGACCGGAGGCCGGGGACGCATTAACCGCTCGTTCTTGTCGCCTTTTGCCAAGGGCGTCTGGTTCTCCCTGATCCTGCGGCCTAACATCCCGCCTATGGAAGTCTCCAAGATGACCCTCCTGGCTGCCGTCGCCGTGGCCCGGGCCATCCGCCATCACGGCCTGACGGACTGCGGCATCAAGTGGCCTAATGACATCCTGGTCAAGGGCCGCAAGATGGTGGGCATCCTGACCGAACTAAACGGTTCGGCGGAAAAGGTCAATTACATCATCATGGGTATCGGGGTCAATACGGGTATCACCGCTGAGGACCTGCCTAAGGATTTGCAGTCCATCGTCACCAGTTTTGCCCGCGAAGGCGTCCGCGTCAGCCGGCTGGCCCTGCTGGAAACGCTGCTGAAGGAAATCGAAGGGCTGTACCAGACCGTCTGCCGTGACGGTTTCGCCCCAGTCCTGGCCGAATGGCGGGCCCTGTCCTGCATGTTGGGCCAGGACGTAACGGTCACATCCATCGACAAGACCTTTTCCGGCAAAGCCGTCGATATCGATGAGAACGGCAATCTCCTCGTCGCGACGCCAGAAGGCGTGGAAGTCGTCATGGCAGGGGATATTCATGTCCGTCCGGCTTAATTTAGCCGTAAAGACTATTCAAGACAGGCAAACTCTGTTATTATAATAGGCGTATTATCAACTTAAAGTAGGCAGGAGATAAAGTTATGCTATTAGTCATTGATGTAGGGAATACAAATATTGTCCTGGGCATTTTCAAGGGAAAAGAGCTCATGGACCACTGGCGCGTATCGACGAACCGCCTCCGGACGACCGATGAATACGGCGTCCTCATTCGCAACCTCTTTTATTTGAACGGCGTCAACTCCGATGAAATCGATGCCATCATCATTTCGTCGGTCGTACCGCCGGTCATGCCCACGCTGGAACGCATGTGCCAGCGCTATTTCGGCCTGACGCCGCTGGTCATCGGACCGGGTGTCAAGACGGGCATGGACATCAAATACGACAATCCCCGTGAAGTCGGTGCCGACCGCATCGTCAACGCCGTCGCAGCGTATGAAAAATTCGGCGGCCCGGTCATCATCATCGACTTCGGCACGGCGACGACCTTCTGTGCTGTCGACAAGAAAGGGACGTACCTCGGTGGCGCCATCTGCCCGGGCATCGGCATCTCTACGGACGCCCTGGTCCAGCGCACGGCGAAACTGCCGCGTATCGAAGTCGTCCGCACGGATAAGGTCATCTGCCGCAATACCGTCGAAAGTATGCAGGCCGGCGTCTTCTATGGCTTCGTCGGCCAAGTCGACGGCATCGTCGCCCGTATGCGCAAGGAACTGGGCTGTAAGGCTAAAGTCGTCGCTACGGGCGGCCTGGCCGTCATCGTCGCTCCGGCTACGGATGCCATCGACGTCGTCGAACCCATGCTGACCCTGGAAGGGTTGAGAATCATTTATGACCGCAACCGTTAAGCCCTTTGCCATCGGCAAGGTCGAGCTCGATGCCCCGGTCATCCTGGCCCCTATGGCCGGCGTCTGTGATGCGCCGTACCGGGTCATCGCCCACCGCTATGGGGCGGCCCTGGTCTGCGCGGAAATGGTCAGTTCCCAGGGTATCCGCTACCGCAACCAGCATACAGAAGAACTGCTGCACATCGAAGACGGGGAACACCCCCTGTCCATGCAGATTTTCGGCTCGGACCCGGACGTCATGGCCCAGGCAGCGGCCGTCGTCGAAGAAGCCGGTGCCGATATCGTCGATATCAATATGGGCTGTCCCGTCAAGAAAGTCGTCAAGAACGGCGACGGCTCGGCCTTGATGAAGAACCTGCCCCTGGCAGAGAAAGTCATCCGTGCCGTCGTCGGCGCCGTGTCCATCCCGGTCACGGTCAAGATGCGCACCGGCTGGGATGACGCCTCTTTTACGGCGCCGGAACTGGCCAAACGGGCTGAAGCGGCTGGTGCCGCTGCCGTCACCGTCCACGGACGGACGCGGGAACAGTTCTATAGCGGCAAGGCGGACTGGCAGAAAATCAAGGCCGTCGTCGATGCCGTATCCATCCCGGTCATCGGCAACGGCGACGTCGTCGACGGCCCGTCGGCGGCAGCCCTGATGGAACAGACCGGCTGCGGTGCCGTCATGGTCGGCCGCGGCGCTCAGGGCAATCCCTGGATTTTCCCGCAGATACGCCATTATTTGGCGACGGGCGAAGTCCTGCCGCCGCCGACGGCCATGGAACGTTATGAACAGATGCTGTCCCATTTTGAAGCCCTGCTGGCCTATAAAGGTGAATACATCGGCGTCCGGGAGATGCGCTCCCACGCCTCGTGGTATACCCACGGCCTCTATGGCTCGGCGGCCCTGCGCGAACGCATCAACCGGGCCGGTTCGGCTGACGAATTCCGAGCCATCGTCCGCGACATGATGGACAAGGCGCGCCGGGCAGGGACATAGCTGTTTTATTGACACAAGGGACGGATGTGCATATAATTAAGAGTACGGTATAAATTAAAGATATGATATTGAAACGTGATTATATCGCAGGAGGAGCAGGAATATCATGACCAACGAAACGCTGATTACCCAGGAAGGGTTACAGAAATTAAAAGATGAATTGAATGAACTGAAATCGGTCCGCCGCATTGAAATTTCTCAGCGCATCAAAGAAGCTATCGCCCTCGGTGACTTGAGCGAAAACGCCGAATACGATGCCGCCAAGAATGAACAGGGCATCATCGAAGGCCGTATTGCCGAATTGGAAGCCAAGATCCGCACGGCTAAGATCATCAAGGAAACCGATGATGGCTCGGATAAAGTCCGCCTCGGTTCCAAAGTCATCCTGGAAGATGCCGAAACGGGGGACCGCTTCGATTACACCGTCGTCGGTACGGCAGAAGCCGATCCGTTCAACGGCCGCATTTCCAATGAATCTCCTGTAGGGAAAGCCATCCTCGGCCAGGTCATCGATGCTGCCAATCCGGCTATCGTTACCGTCAAAGCACCGGCAGGTGAAATCAAATACCGCATCTTGCCGCCTGATGCAGAATAAATCCTAGGAGGAATATCATGTCGGACACGAAAGAAAAAGAAACGCCCATTATTGAAGAAGAAAAATTGAATGACCAAATGAAGGTCCGCCGCGAAAAGATGCAGGAATTCATCGACGCCGGCGTCTATCCCTTCGGTCAGAAATACAACTGGGATCATCATGCACAGGAAGTCAAAGATGACGCCGTTGAACTGGAAAAGAATGAAACCGTCGTCAGCGTCGCCGGCCGCCTCATGGCCATCCGCCGCCACGGCAAGACTGCATTCTGCGTCCTCCGCGACTTGAGCGGCGAAATCCAGCTCTATTTCCGCAAAGACGTACTCGGTGAAGAATCGTACAATTTATTCAAGCTCCTCGATATCGGTGATATCGTCGGCGTCGAAGGGACAGTCTTCGTCACCCATACGGGCGAAACGACGATTCGCGTCGAAAAATGGACCCTCTTGTCCAAATCGCTCCGTCCGCTGCCGGAAAAATTCCATGGCCTGACCGATAAGGAAACGCGGTATCGCCAGCGCTACCTCGACCTCATCGTCAATCCGGAAGTCAAAGACACATTCATCAAACGGTCGAAGATCATCAAGGGCATCCGCAAATACCTCGATGACCGCCACTTCCTGGAAGTCGAAACGCCGATGCTCCATACCATCGCCGGCGGCGCTGCAGCCCGTCCGTTCAAGACCCATCACAACGCCCTCGATATGGACATCTACCTGCGTATCGCACCGGAACTCCACCTCAAACGCCTCCTCGTCGGCGGCTTGGAACGGGTCTATGAAATGAACCGCTGCTTCCGCAACGAAGGCATCGATACACGGCATAACCCGGAATTCACGACGGTCGAATTGTACCAGGCTTATGGCGACTTGGAAGACGTCATCAACATTACGGAAGACATGGTCTCCAAACTGGCAGAAATGCTCTATGGCACGATGAAATTGACCTATATCGACAAGGAAATCGACCTCACGCCGCCGTGGGACCGCATGACCATGATCGAAGCCGTCAAGAAATTCAGCGGTGCTGACTTTGAAGGCATTACCGATGTCGAAACGGCCCGCAAGATGGCTGACGAACACGACGTTGAATACGGCCAGTACGATGGCGTCGGCAAGATCATCAACGCTTTCTTTGAAAAATTCGTCGAAGAAAACCTCATCCAGCCGACGATCATCACCGGTCATCCCCTGGAAATCTCGCCGCTCACCAAACAGGACCGGGACAATCCGCTCTTGACCTATCGTTTTGAAGCCTTCATCTATGGCCGCGAACTGGCCAATGGCTTCTCGGAATTGAATGATCCCATCGACCAGCGCAACCGCTTCATCGAACAGATGAAGGAACGGGAACGCGGCGATGACGAAGCGCATCAGATGGACGAAGACTACTGCCGCGCACTGGAATATGGCCTGCCTCCGACAGGCGGCCTGGGCATCGGCATTGACCGACTGGTCATGTTCCTGACCAACAGCCCGTCTATCCGCGACGTTCTCCTCTTCCCGTTGAGCCGCCCGGAACAGCATAAATAAGATAAGGACGGTTCCATGAAGGTTTCTGCCATCATGCACGATTCCTTTGACTTAAAAGTTTTTCGTTCGTCGTTCATCGTTCATCGCGATGGCTTGTTATTTTTGCTCCCTTGCGACAAACGATGAACGGCCTGCGACCAACGTAAAACGGAGCTGTCTTCATTGGACAGCTCCGTTTTCTCAATCCTACGAAGGAGGAACGCTATGAAATGTACAGCCATGGCTGCGCTGGTCTTCGCTGCCTGCCTGGCCTGGGGGCCGGCAACGGGGGCGGCACCAGCTGAAAAGCCGGAAAAGGCCCTGACCGGGACTGCCACTGCAGCCGCAGTGGATGCCGGCGGGAAAGCCGGGACCGTTCCGTCTGCCCAGAAGGACGCCGATAAGGCCATCAAGGCCGTCGCGCCCCAGTCCGATGACAAAACCGGCAAAGCGGATAAATCCGATAAAGACGGCAAAGAGAATAAAGACAGCAAAAAAGAAACGGCCCATGTACCGACGGATGATGACTGCGTCCTCCTCGATTCGCTGGATACGCTGACCATTCCGCCCCTGCAGGCCAGTGATTTTTACATCGGCAGCATCCATCACGGCGACAGCCCGGCCAAGGTCAAGCGCATTTTTGGGCCGCCGGCGAAGTTTTCCCGCAGCACCCACTATACGACCATGCAGTACAACGACAAGGACTTGAAGATGCGCTTTACTTTCCGCAACAAGACGGCTGACAGCCTGCGCCACAGTGCCGATACGCGCAAAGCCGTCCTGCCCGGTGCGGAATCGATGTTCCTGTCGGCTGGGACGAACATCCTAATCGGCCGGGACGTACGCCTGAAATATCCGGCCGAAGTGCTGCTGCGCCAATATGGCCTGCCCGATTCGGTCCTGCGCGATGCCGATGCCAATGTCTATTACTTCACTTATGAAAGTCCGCGGAAAGATGTCATGTACGTCTTTGCCATCGGCAACCGCCGCATCGAACGCGTGGCCCTCATGCCCGTGCGGCCGCCGTACATTACGGGGGACGAACCGGCGGACCGCATGAAACTGGGCGAACGGGACTTTACCCTCATGGGTTTTGGCCTCAACCAGCCTTTCGAGCCGAACAAGTACAACATGTGGACCAACCTGGTCAAGCGCAATAACAGCAACTTCTGGCTCTATGGCGATTACGGCGTCGAAGTGGACCGGCGCAATATCGTGCAGAAAGTCTTCCTCTTGACGAATAATGCCTATACTGGCCGCGGGGCGACCCTGGGTTATCATGTCTCGACGATCCTGGCCTTATATGGCCGGCCGGACCGCGTTGAATGGGGGCCGGACAAAGAAAAATCCGTCGACGCCTATTACTATGACAGTCCCTATCAGAAAGGCGTGTCCCTGGTCATCGTCGTGCGTCACAACGAGCCCTATGTCGATGACATCATCCTGACGTCGACGCCGATCAAGAACATCCAGGACCCGATGGAACGGTATGGATTGAAATGATGATACATATTGTTTTGTCATATGTCAAAATAAAATAGCAAAAATGCTTTACTTATATGATGAAAGTTAGGTATAATAAAATAAATAATATAAGAAAACGAAGGTGATTTTCATGGTTACAGATGCAGATGTTTTAAAACGGTGGAAGTACATTGCCCAGGACGATGAAAAATTGTTGATTCTCATTGGCGGACCCGGTTCCGGCAAGAGCAGCTTGATTCGTGAACTGACATTCCAGGATGGCTGGAAAATCTGTGAAGCCCGGGAACTCTTTGATGACGAATTCCTGGAAATCCCCCGCGCTGACCGCCCGGATAAGGCCATTGCCCTGGTGTCGGCAGCCATTCATCGTCTCAATGCCCGTGTTGTCATGATTGATAATGTTGAATTCCTGTTCGCACCGATCCTGAACCTCGACCCCGTAGCGATGCTGAAGAAGTTGAGCCGCGAATGCCCGATTATCGTCAGCTGGCGCGGCAGCCTGGAAGGCAATACTTTGTATTTTGAACACAATGGCGATCCGAAATATGCTAAATTCGTCATCGATAACCCGAATCACGTCATTTGCCTCGACGAATAAAAATAGGCGTAATTTAAAGATTCGTTATTTTTTCGCAATCGTTTTTTCATAGATACTTGTTAGAATGAGTGCTGTCCCGCAAAGAAAAGCTCTTTGCGCGGCAGCACTTTTTTTTTTACCTGCCATTGTGGTATACTTTCTAGTATTGTTGTAAACATTTCATCAGGTATTCAGCGAAAAGGAGTTAAAAACATGAGTGATTATATTATTGCCGTCATCCTGGGTATCGTCGAAGGGGTCACGGAATATTTGCCAGTTTCATCGACAGGCCATATGATTCTCGTCGGCGATATGCTCGGCTTTACCGGTCCCCGGGCCAGCGTCTTTGAAGTCTTCATCCAGCTCGGCGCTATCTTGTCGGTCATCGTCATTTATAAAGAGAAGTTCATCCGCATGCTCCATCAGTACCGCTGCTGGGACCTCTTCCGCCGGGAAAACTGGTTCCGCACCGATACGGGACTGACCCTGGCCCACGTCGCAGCCGGCATCGTGCCGGTCATGGGCATCGGCTATCTGGCCCACCACGCCATCAAGACCTATCTCTTTTCGGCAGGGACGGTCATCATCGGCCTCATCATCGGTGGTATCTTCATGCTCGTCGCTGAAAAGTCCCATACCAAGACGGTCTGTAACGACGTCGAAAAGATGACTATTGCCCAGGCCTTCCTGACGGGCATGTTCCAGATCCTGGCCTTATGGCCCGGCTTTTCCCGTTCCGGTTCGACCATTGCCGGCGGCCTTTTCCTGGGCCTCAGCCGGAAAGCAGCAGCTGACTTTTCCTTCATCATCGCCGTACCGGTCATGATCGTCGCCTGTTTCTATGACCTCTTGAAGAGCCTGAGCGACCTCAGCGGCAACGACCTGGTCATGATCGTCATCGGCTTCATTACGGCCTTCATCGTCGCCTACATCTCGGTCCTCTGGTTCCTGAAATTCATGAACAAGTCGACGCTGGCATCCTTTGCCTACTACCGTTTCGTCGTAGCCGTCATTTCCTTCGTCTACTTCTTCATCCTGTAGGGCGTTGGCCTGCCATCATGCGAGTATGGTTTGTAGTACGGAGCTTGTAGTTGTCAGAGAAAACCTTTAAATTTAAAGCCATCCCCTAACCACTAGCCACTAGCTGCTAACCCTAAAAAGGGGCTGTCGTACGTGCGACAGCCCCTTTTTTTGAATCAGGTTGGCGGGATCCCCATGGCGGGCGCCCCACGTGGTCGCCCCTACGGATGCCGATGGCGGGATTCCCACAACGGGCCGCAACCACGAGCCACTAGGCCACAGACGCCATCACAATCCGCTGCCGGCGAGCTGGCGGAATTCGTTGGCCAGTTCGTCCAGGAAGGGGATGATCTTGGCGTCGTCGATGTCGGCGTTGAAGGCTTCCATCATGTTGGGGAAGAAGATGTACAGGCCCTGCATATAGACGTAGTAGTAATACTGCAGGTCGTCATGGCTCATGATGGCCAAGGCCAGGGCGTCGTTGACGGCGAAGTTGAGGTCGTAGAAGTCGAGGATTTCATCTTTGAAGCGGCCTAAGTCGAGCTCGCCGCGCTGGTAGTCTTCCATGAGGTGGCTGCCCATTTCTCCCAAGGCATCGGCAATGTCGCCGACGTTGTCCGGAACGGCAAGGCCGGCGTCTTCCATGACGTGCGTCAAGGTGTGGAGCGACGTGATCAGGGATTCACAGAAAAAATTAAAGGTCAGGGCTCCTTCAGAGCCGCGCAGATTCGTAAAGACAGTAGATTCCATAAGGACCTCCTTGAAGTAATTTTTTCTATTATAGCATATTTTGCCGGAAATGAATTGAATCGAGGCCATGAATATAGTAGGATAATACTAAGAGTATTTTATAGGAGGTAATCGTTGTGTCTCAACGCAATCAAAAAATTAAATTGAAGAAGCGGTCCCGCCAATCGGCACGTATCCATCGCGGCTTTGCCATGCCTGTCGGTCCGGGCAGTGAAAACAGCCTGGTCAGTTTCCGCGACTTTGCCGATCTGAAGGCCAAGTATTTCCGCTTTACCGGCCGCATCCAGCGCCGGCCTTTTATTTTCCGGACGCTGATCTTGATGTTCGCCCAGTTCATGTTTTCCATCATCCTCTACAGCAAGATCGTCGAATCTATTTTAATCAATCATATGGAATATGCCATCATCTTCGGTATCATCTTCGTTCTGCTGTCCATTCCGGCTATTTGGTCCCAGATTTCCCTGGGCGTCCGGCGCTGTCACGACATCAATAAGCCCGGCCTCATGTTTGCCGTTCCCTTCATTTGTTACCTGGCCAGCTATGTCCTGCCCGTCCTGGGACAGGATACGGCGGCGACGGCAGCCCAGTCGATCATGGCTGTATCCTATTTAGGCTTGTTCACGGTCAAGGGGACGTCCGGCGATAACGCTTACGGTCCGGAACGGGCACGATAGGGGGCGGTAGCATGACCTTAGCAGAAGGAAAAATCGGACACGACTATATCATCGAAACATTGGATTTGCCGGACCAGACGGAAAAGCGCCTCCAGGCCCTGGGCATGATTGAAGGGACGGAAATCTCCGTGCTCAATAATAAGAACGAAGGGACGGTCATCATCAAGATGCGCAGCACCCGCCTGGCCTTGGGCAAGGGCATTTCGTCGCATATCGGCATAAGGGGGAAAGACCATGACTAGCGAAGTAAAAATAAAGGCTGGCCAGCCGCAGGTCCAGAAGGCACCGGTCAAGGCTGAAAAAAAGGAAATGACCGTCGCTTTCATCGGCAATCCGAACTGCGGCAAGACGACGCTGTTCAACGCCTATACGGGGGCCAACCTCAAGGTCGCCAACTGGCCCGGCGTTACCGTCGAAAAAGTTGAAGGCGCCATCAATGCCCACGGCTATCACATTCATCTCGTCGACCTGCCCGGGACGTACAGCTTGACGTCGTACACCATGGAAGAACAGGTTTCGCGGAATTTCATCCTCAGTGACGATGTCGACGTCATCGTCGATGTCATCGACGCGTCGGCGCTGGAACGCAATCTCTACCTGACCTTGCAGCTCCTGGAACTGGGGAAACCCGTCGTCGTCGCCTTGAACATGATGGACATCGTCGAAAAACGGGGCATGGAAATCGACTTGCACCGCCTGCCGGAAATGCTCGGCGTGCCGGTCATCCCCGTATCGGCCCTGAAGCGCCGCGGCCTGAGCGTCCTGCTCCATGCGGCCGTGCACCACAAGGACCACGTCCACCCGGATCGGCTCATCCACAACCATTCAGACCATACCCATCATCAGCATAATCATCACAGTGAATTCGCCATGGTCTACAGCGACGCCATGGAAGACCGCATCGACGCCGTGCGCCAGCTCCTGCATGACAAATATCCCGATTTGTACAATCACCGCTGGCATGCGCTGAAGCTCATCGAAAGGGACCCGGAAATTACGGCCAAGTATCCCGTCGACGACGTCCATCACGTCCTGGACCGCAGTTATGAAACGGATATCATCACCGAAAAATATGCCTTCATCGAAGAAATCATCCATGAAGTCGTCGTCAACCAGGCGTCGAAAGCAGCGGCAACGGATTCCGTCGACCGCTACTTGACCGATAAATGGCTGGGCATCCCCATCTTCCTGGCCATCATGGCCATCGTCTTTTTCCTGACTTTCTTCATCGGCGATATGGTCCAGGATTCCTTCCAGGGCTCCATTGATACTTTATCGGCCCTGGCTGAAGGCGGCCTGACTTCGCTGGGGGCTGACGATATGCTCATTTCCCTGGTCTGTGATGGCATCATCGCCGGCGTCGGCGGCATCCTGACCTTTTTGCCCAACATCTGTATCCTCTTCTTTGCCCTGGCCATCCTGGAAGACAGCGGTTACATGTCCCGCGTGGCCTATGTCATGAACGATATCATGAACCGTTTGGGTTTGTCGGGCCGGGCCTTCATCCCCATGATCCTCGGCTTTGGTTGCAGTGTGCCGGCCATCATGGCGTCGCGTGCTCTGGAGGATAAACGCGACCGCTATCGGACGATGCTGGTTACGCCTTTCATGTCCTGCAGTGCCCGCCTGCCCATTTACATCCTCTTTTCGGGCATGTTCTTCCCGCACAATGCCATGATTGTCGCCTATTCCATGTACCTCATCGGCATCGTCGTCGCCCTGGCAGCCCTGAAGGCGATGAATCTCTTCAGTCATGAGAAAAAGGAAAACGACCTGCTCATCGAGCTGCCGGAATATAAGCGGCCCAGTGCCCATACGGTCTACGTCTATGTCTGGGAAAAAATCAAGGATTACCTGAGCCGTGCCGGTACAGTCATCTTTGCCGCTTCCATCCTCATGTGGTTCATCCTCAACTTCGGCCCTGCCGGCTATGGCGATATGGCCGACAGTTTCGGGGCCATCATCGGCAAGGCCATCGTGCCTTTCTTTGCGCCCATCGGCCTGGGGTACTGGCAGATCTGTCTGGCCCTCATCGCTGGCATTTCGGCCAAGGAAGTCGTCGTATCCAGTTTCGCCGTCCTCTTCGATGGCGTCAACATCAATTCTCCGGCAGCCCTGGCGGCTTTGGCTCTATGATGAGCCAAGGCGGCTTTACTCAGCTCAATGCCTACTGCATGATGCTCTTCTCGCTGCTCTATATTCCCTGTGCCGCCACGATAGCCACGATCCACGCCGAATCGCACAGCTGGAAGTGGACGGCTTTCTCCGTCTGTTTCCAGATTGCCGTTGCCTGGGTCCTGACCTTCGTCGTCTATCAGATCGGAAGTCGGATTTTTTAATCACTAATAACTAAGGAGTGCAGTATGACAGAACCTATGATAAAAACGGATCATCTCAGCCATACCTATGAAGACGAAGACGGCAAGGTGGTCTATGCTTTGAAGGATATTTCCCTGGAAATCGGCAAGGGCGAGTTCGTCGCCATCATCGGGACCAACGGTTCGGGCAAGTCGACGCTGGCCAAGCATTTCAACGTCCTCCTGACGCCGACGTCCGGCACGTGTGAAGTCTGCGGCATGCGGACCGATGACCCCGACAATATCTGGAAGATACGCCAGCACGTCGGCATGGTCTTCCAGAATCCGGATAACCAGATCGTCGCCGCCGTCGTCAAAGAAGACGTGGCCTTTGGCCCGGAAAACCTCGGCGTCCCGTCGGACGAGATCAAGACCCGCGTCAGCGATGCCCTGCGCCGCGTCAACATGACCATTTATGCCAAGCACGGACCGCACCTCCTGAGCGGCGGCCAGAAACAGCGCGTCGCCATTGCCGGTATCCTGGCCATGCAGTGCGACTGCATCGTCCTCGACGAACCGACGGCCATGCTCGACCCTGTCGGCCGCAAGGAAGTCATGGATACGCTCCACCAGCTCCATGACGAAGGCATTACCATCATCATCATCACCCATTTCATGGAAGAAGCCGTCCAGGCCGACCGGGTCGTCGTCGTCGACCAGGCCGAACTGAAGATGGACGGGGCGCCGCGTGACGTCTTTACGCACGTCAAAGAGCTGAAGGCCATGGGCCTCGACGTACCGGTAGCGGCGGAACTGGCCGAACGGCTGCGCCAGAAAGGCCTCGACCTGCCGGACTCCATCATTACCGAGGAAGAATTAGGAGATGCATTATGTCAATTAAGTTAAGCAACGTGACCTATACCTACGGCATCGGGACGCCTTTTGAAAAGACGGCCCTCTACGATACAGATGTCGAAATCCATGAAGGGGAATTCGTCGGCATCATCGGTCATACCGGATCGGGCAAGTCGACGCTGGTCCAGATCCTCAACGGCCTCATCAAGCCGACTTCCGGAACGGTGACCGTCGACGGGACGGATATCGGCAAGAAGACGAAAGAAGCCATGGCCGTGCGCCATAAAGTCGGTATGGTCTTCCAGTATCCGGAGTATCAGCTCTTTGAAGAAACTATTGCCAAAGACATCGCCTTCGGGCCGCGCAATTTCGGTCTGAGCGAAGAAGAAATCACAGAACGGGTCAAAGAAGCCATGGACTTCGTCGGCCTCGATTATAAGACCTATGCCGACCGTTCGCCGTTCCGCCTGAGTGGCGGCCAGATGCGCCGCGTCGCCATTGCCGGCGTCATCGCCATCCATCCGTCGTATCTCATCCTGGACGAACCGTCAGCCGGCCTGGATCCTATCGGCCGGCGGGAAATCTTTTCGGAAATCCAGCGCTGGCACCAGGAAAAGGGCATTACCGTCATCTTGGTATCGCACAACATGGACGATATTTCCCGCCTGGCCAGCCGCCTCCTGGTCTTGTCCCACGGCCATATCGTCCTCGACGGCGAACCGCTGAACATCTTTGCGACTCAGCAGCAGGCCCTGCACGATGCCGGCGTGTCCGTGCCGCCTGTAACGGGTGCCCTCCAATATCTCCAGGGCCGGGGCTTTGCCGTCGACGACCGGGTACGGACGGTCGAAGAAGGGGCACAGGCTATTTTTGACTGCCTGAAAGGAGGCAAGGGCCATGCTCACTGATATTACTTTGGGCCAGTATTTTCCTGGCACGTCTTTTTTGCATAAACTCGATCCGCGCATCAAGATCGTCGCTACGATGATCTTCATCGTCGCCATCTTTTTTGCCCATTCCCTGGCATCCTATGCCATCGTCACGGCCTTCGTGGCCTTGAATTTCGCCATTTCCCGCCTGCCGGCGAAGTTCATCGTCAAGTCGCTGAAGCCCTTGTGGGTCATCATCATTTTCACCATGGGCGTCCATATCTTCACGACGCCAGGCGATGTCCTCTGGCAGTACGGCATTTTCCACATCACCAAAGAAGGCCTGTATCAAGGGGCCCTCATGACGGCCCGCCTGGTCTTCCTCATCGTCTTTTCGTCGCTGTTGACGTATACGACGTCGCCTATCGTCCTGACCGACGGCATCGAACACCTGCTCAATCCCTTTAAGCGCATCGGTGTGCCGGCTCACGAACTGGCCATGATGATGACCATTGCCCTGCGCTTCATCCCGACCCTTTTGGAAGAAACGGACCGCATCATGAAGGCCCAGACGGCGCGGGGTGCCAATTTTACCAGCGGCAGCCTCTTGCAGCGCGGCAAGAACATGATCCCCCTGCTGGTACCGCTCTTCGTCAGCGCCTTCCGCCGGGCCGATGACCTGGCGACGGCCATGGAAGCCCGCTGCTACCGCGGCGGTGAAGGGCGGACGCGGATGAATGAATTGTCCTATACCTATCGGGACGGCATCGCCATGGCGGCTGTCCTGATTGTCACGGCCGTCCTGGCCGCTATGCGGTGGTTATGATGAAGAAGAATATCTGCCTCGTCGTCGCCTATGACGGTACGGATTTCCACGGCTTCCAGCGCCAGACCAACGCCGAGTCGATCCAGGGCTGCATCGAACAGGGCTTGTCGGCTATTTTCCAGACGCCTATTACGATTTATGGCGCCGCCCGCACGGATGCCGGTGTCCACGCCCGCGGCCAGGTCGTCAATTTCTATGGTCAGGAATCGATTCCGACGGAAAAGATTCCCTATGCCATGAAAGGCTATCTGCCGCCGGAAATTGCCGTCCTGTCGGCCCGGGAAATGCCCAATCGCTTCAGCGTCCGCCACGATAATGTGGGCAAGCATTACCGCTATTCCATCGACAACAACCGCATGCACGACCCCTTTCTCCTGCGCTATGCCTGGTTCATCCGCAAGCCCCTGGACCGGCAGGCCATGCGGGAAGGGGCGGCCATCCTCTTGGGGACGCATGATTTTTCTGCTTTTGAAGGCCAGAATACGACGCCCATGAATCCTGTGAAGACGATGTATTCCATTACCCTCCATGAGCGGGGCCATGTCCTAGACATCGACGTCGTCGGCGACGGCTTCCTCTACCATATGGTGCGGAACATTGCCGGCGGCCTCGTCGACCTGGGCCTGCACCGCCTGACACCGGAGCGCTTCCGGGAAATCCTCGCCAGCGGCGACCGGACTCAGCTCGGGGCGACGGCACCGGCCCAGGGCCTGTGCCTGGAGACCGTCTTTTATGATGAAGGGGAGCTGAAAGGGCGCATTGCCGAATTAGAAGGAGAATGAGCTTTTTTACAGCGCTGATGGGCATAATATGCTATAATAAAAGAGAATAGTATAGTTCCGTTTTTTTCAGGCGGAGGTGAGGACCATGCTGACCAGCTTACTGAAAACCATTACTAAAGGAAAAGACCTTAGCGAACGGGAAAGCGCTATCGTCATGGAGCAGATCATGGAAGGGACGATTTCAGACGTCCAGTTGGCTGCTTTTTTGGCAGCCTTGACGACGAAAGGCGCTTCAGAGCGGGAAATCACGGCCTTTGCCCGGACCATGCGGAAATACAGTATGCATGTTCCCTGTACGATGGACGTCTTCGACATCGTCGGGACCGGCGGCGGCCGGACCAAGACCTTCAACATCTCGACGACGGCGTCTTTCGTCATCGCCGCCGGTGGCGTCCGCGTCGCCAAGCACGGCAACCGGGCCAAGACGTCGCGCAGTGGTTCTGCCGACGTTCTGGAAGCCTTAGGGGCCAATATCTTCCTCAGCCCCGAAAGCTGCCTGGATATGCTGGGGCAGATCGGCCTCTGTTATTTCTATACGCGTTACTACTATTATATGATGAAACGTATCGATGCCGTCCGCGAACAGTTGGGTATCTATACGGTCTTCGATGTCCTGCGGCCCTTGACCAATCCGGCTCATGCAGTCTATGAGATCCTCGGCGTCAATGCGCCGCACCTGGTCGAACCCATGGCCCATGTCCTGGCTGCCCTCGGCGTCCGCCACGGCATGGTCGTCTATGGTCAGGACGGCAGCGATGAAATCTCGGCATCGGCAGCGACGACGATTTGCGAATTTACGCCAGAATCGTTTTCGACGTATGAAATCAGGCCGGAAGATTTCAACCTGCCCAGGGCTTCGCGGGACGAACTGCGCGGCGGCCTGCCCAAGCACAATGCTGCCATTACCCGCGCCGTCCTCGACGGCCGCAAGGGCGGGGCCCGGACAGCCGTCCTCCTCAATGCCGGCGCCGGTCTCTACGTCGGCGGCAGTGTCCTCAACCTCTATGCCGGCGTCCGCAAGGCAGCCCGCCTCATCGACAGCGGCCTGGCCCGGCAGAAACTCGATGACTTCCTCATCCTGAGCCAGCGCCTGGGACAGGCGGAAAAAGTGAAGCTCATAGCAGACAGGGACCCGGAAGATATGGTATAATAAAGGGTACGAAAAAATTCATTATTACGTGAGGACCGCATTTCTATGAATGATAAATATTTAGGCTGGCTCCTTCATATCGGCGGGGGCATCTTAGTCGTCTTGATGTTTTTATCGATTCAGCTCATGGCACCTGATTTTTATTCGATCATGTGGCATCTGACCGTCAGTGGTGATCTGGATGGGTTAGCCGATTACATTGCCTCTTTTGGCTTCTATGCCATCGGCATCAGCGTGTTCATGATTGCCTTTGTCAATGCCATCGGCCTGCCGTCCATTCCCTTCCTGACCGTCAACGGCATCATCTTCGGCCTCATTCCGGGCATCATCATTTCCTGGATCGGCGAAGTCATCGGCATTGAAATCAGCTTCCGACTGACTCGGACGCTGCTCCGCAAGCAGGCCCAGAAGGTCATTTCCAAGAGCAAGATGCTGGAAAAACTCGATTCTTACAGCTGTATCAAGACAGTCATGATGGGCCGGGCCATCCCGTATGCACCGAATGTCGTCGTCACGGCGTTCAGTGCCTTGAGCCATATTTCTTACCGCGACCACTTCATTGCCAACTTCTTCGGCAAGATGCCGGCCGTCCTGGTCGAAGTCTGGCTGGGCCATGACCTCCTGCGCATCCAGGAACACTGGGGCCGCCTGCTCATATTGGTAGCCGTCGTTTCTTTCATTTATGGCATCATCTGGTGGCGCAAGCGTCACATAAAAAAAACCGATATCATAGGGTGAAGTAAAAAAAAGGAGCTGTCGCATCGCGACAGCTCCTTTCAGGTTGTTAGTTGTTAGCGGATAGGTTTAATTTTTTACTTTTTTACGAGATTTCCTGTTCTGACGATTTTTTATCGTCCTGGACGATATCAGTCCATAACTTATCGGCTGTCGGCTGCCAGTGCTTGGCATAGGCTTTGCATTTAGCACAGAGGTGTTCAACCGATTCTGGTGACTGCATGTCCGTCGATTTGGCTCCCGTCCGTTTGACCATATCGACGAGGGATTGGGGATTTTCCAACATCGGGCAGGGGCGGAGATGATTGTGGTTGAACGGCTGCCCTTTTGCGTATTCCTTAAATAAGGGCTGCTGGAGACAGGTGATGAGGTCCTGGTCGTTGATGTTGGCACTAGAGTAGTGGATAAAGACGCACGGTTCGACGTCGCCGTTAGGATTGATATGGCAGTAGTTGCGGCCGCCAGCGACACAGCCATCAATGAACTGGCCATCGTTCTGGAAGTCGATAGCAAAAATGGGTTTGCCGCCCTTTACGCTGCGGATTTCACGGATACGCCGTACCATATAAGCACGCTGTTCCGGTGTGGGCAGTAAATCGACAGAGGCATCGTTGCCGACGGGCATATAGTGGAAGTACCAGGTAAACCAGGCTCCCTTGCTGATGAGGAGGTCGAGGAAGGTATCGGATGTGACGGTCTGGATGTTCTTACGGGTATAGCAGATGGAAGTACCGAAGACGATACCGTACTGGCGCAGTAGGTCCATGGCGTGCATGACCTTGTCGAAGACGCCTTCACCGCGGCGGCTGTCGTTGACTTCGCGGAAGCCTTCGACGCTGAGGGAGAAGCTGAGGTTGCCGACCTTGACGACTTCCTGGCAGAATGCATCGTCGATGAGGGTCCCATTGGTAAAGGCGTGGAATTCGCAGTCCGGATGTTTCCGACAAAGTTTCAGGATGTCCGCTTTGCGGACCAGCGGTTCGCCGCCAGTGAGGAGGTAGAAATGGCAGCCTACTTCTTTGCCTTGGCTTACGATTTTATCCATGACATCGTAGGACAGGTTCAGGGTGTGACCATATTCGGCAGCCCAGCAGCCGATGCAGTGCAGGTTGCAGGCGCTGGTCGGGTCGAAGAGGATGGCCCAGGGAATATTGCAGTGATATTTGGCTTTGGCTTCGTCCCGCGTACGCAGACCGTAGAAGCCCGATTCAAAGCCCAGGTCCATGACGGCTGTACGGACTACGTTGGGGTTGAGTGTATCCAGGGCTCGGTTGAGGAATTGGAACCACTTGCCGCCTTCGTCAATGAGCTTGCGGGCATTGGCAAAAGATTCTTCTTCAAATAAGTCACCGAAGAAGGTTTCCATAATCGTGGTCAGTCGTTTCAAAGTCTTCTTACGGGTTTCTGGATTTTTTTCGGCCATGATGCGGTTGACCAGGAGGGCGACCGATTCTTTTTGGGCTTTATACATGAGTTTATTCAAGGGAATCATCTCCTGAGGAGTTTAATGAAGTAATGATTAGCGGATGATGAGGACGGGAAGGCCTGAATGGGAGGATACATAGCGGCCGACGCTGCCCAGGAGGACGCTTTGGATACGGCTCAGGCCGCGGCTGCCCATGACGATGAGGTCCGTTTCCGTATCGGCTGCGGTCTGTAAGATGATCGGACCGGGCGAGCCGATTTTATACAGGCATTGCAAGGGGACTTGAGATGACAATTCTTCCTGGCAGCGCAGGAAGGCGTTATGACCCTTGGTCCGCATGTGAGCGGCTAATTCCTGTAATTTATGCGGTTCCAGCGTATTGGGGATGGCCGTATCGCGCAGGCTGTCGCTGACGCTGGCGACGTAGAGGACGGTCAGGGAAGCGCCATCTCCTTTGGCCAGGACTTCGGCTTGTTTCAGGGCCTGTAAAGACGATTCAGACCCGTCTACGGGCACCAGGATATGCCGGTATGGGCCTTTCTTTTCATCGCGGGCCAAGAGGACCGGGCAGGGTGCGTGGGTGATGACGTAAGTGCTGAGCGCTGCCGAGAAGAAAATTCTTGAGGGCCTGGCCGCCGCCGCGGCCCATGCAGATGAGGTCTGCCGATTGGGATTTCTGTTCTGCCAGGATGGCCGCTTCCGGGGCGCTGAGTTCAAAAATAGACTGGACTGACAGGGAAGCGGGTATCATGGCGGCAAATTTTTTTAACAGTCCTGTGCTGTTGGCCTGGGCCGAAGCCGTCATTTCATCCATAGTCAGTTCACTCGTATTTTCCATTTGCCCGAACTGGTTGATGATATCGGCCATATTGGCGACGCTCAGCAGGGTAATGGCACCGCCAGTGATCCTGGCGATGTCGATGGCGTGCTGCAAGGCTTGTTTAGAATGATCGGATCCGTCGATAGGGACGAGGATATGCTGATATGATTTCATAAAAATACCTCCTTCAAGGGTACCTTTAGGATAGCCTTGAAGGAGGCTGGCGTCAAAGTGGTTTTGCCGTATACGAACTATAGCTCTTGTGTTATAATTAGGTATACGAATATTTTTTGTTACATAAAGGAGCTTTTATGGAGTTGGAAAGACGTGAATATGAATATATCCGTAAAATTGCTGAGACAGGGAGTTTCATAGCGGCAGCCGAAAAATTATACATCACCCAGCCGTCGTTGAGCCAGTTCATCCGCCGCATCGAGCGCCATGTCGGTGCGGAACTCTTTGACCGTTCCCATCAGCCTGTGACCTTGACCGAAGCCGGGCGTATCTATCTGGACATCGAAGGGCAGATCCAGGACTTGTGCAAGGTCCGGGAACAGCGTATCCAGGATTTGGGGCAGACCGTTGGCGGCACCGTGCGCATCGGCAGTTCCAATTATCGCAGTTCGACCATCCTGGCGCGGGCTATTCCCATCATCAACGAACGCTATCCGCACATCGATATCTGCCTGGAAGAAGGGACGACGCGGGAATTGGAAGATTTCGCCATCCAGGGAAAGACGGATTTTTCTATCGTCGTTAAGCCTACAGGGCATAGGGACTTGGATTATATCGAACTTTTCCGGGAAGAATTGCTCTTGGCTGTCTCGCCGGACTGGGGCCTGGGGCGGGAACCGCTGCATGACGAGGGCCTCCACTCCCGCTATCCTGTCTTTGATTATCACAGCCTCGACGGCCATCCCTTCCTGGTCATGAAAGAAGGCCAGGAACTGCGCCATTCCTTTTTTGCCCTTGTCGAAGCCCTGGATATATCGCCGACAGTGGCCCTGGAAACGACGGACATGGCCACGGCCCAGACCCTGGCCGGCATCGGCGTCGGCGCGGCTATCGTACCGGGTGGCCTGGCTCTGGCCAATATCCCAGCTGTGGAACCGAAGTATTTTTCCCTGCGGGCCTATCTGGACGACTGGGATATCGTCCTGGCCTATAAACGGGGACGTTACTTGTCCAAGGCCGATAAAGCCGTCATCCGCGTCATCTGTGACGTCGCTGGTTGAAAAGCGCTGTCGCGTAGCGGCTTCTGCCATCCCCTAACCACTAGCTACTAACCACTAACCACTAAAAAAAGCGCTGTCTTTATAAGACAGCGCTTTTTGCATTCCCAAACGGATTATTTTGCGAAGTAACGAGCCAGGAGGCCATCGAATACACGGCCATGACGAGCTTCGTCTTTTGCCATTTCATGAACAGTGTCATGGATAGCGTCGAGGTTGAGCTGTTTAGCGAGGGTTGCGATTTCTTTCTTGCCTGCGCAAGCGCCCTGTTCAGCAGCAGCACGCATTTCGAGGTTGGTCTTGGTGTCGTCCGTAACGACTTCGCCGAGGAGTTCAGCGAATTTAGCAGCGTGTTCAGCTTCTTCGAAAGCGATGCGTTTGTAGGCTTCAGCGACTTCCGGATAGCCCTGGCGGTCAGCGACACGGCTCATAGCGAGGTACATGCCGACTTCGGAGCATTCGCCTGTGAAGTTGAGGTGGAGGCCTTCGAGGATGCGTTCGTCGACGCCTTTAGCGATGCCTACGCGATGTTCGTCAGCGTATTCTTTGACACCAGCGACGAGTTCCGTGAATTTTTCTTTCGGAGCGCCGCACTGAGGACACTTTTCCGGAGCTTCCGTACCTTCATAAACAAAACCGCAGATACCGCATACAAATTTTTTCATCATTCATTCCTCCTGATATTATAATACATTTTGAATAAAATGGATATTAACTGAATACTAACAAATAACTTTTATTTGTTATGGCTACATTGTAACAGACTGATGGGGGAAAATCAAGAGTAATTTTGTAAAACTTTTAATTGAAAATAATTATTGATTAAAAAATAAGGCCTTGGAGGGGCGAGGCGGCACCATTTTATTGCAATTTATACATGAGTCTTATATAATGGAGGTAGTATTCAGAAAAAGCCAAGACGATACGATTAGCATAGAAAGAGACTGAATTTTGGAGGTTACGCCTAATGTGGAAGAAAAAAGTAGCATGCATCCTGCTGTCGATGGCCTTGTCGTGGGACCATGGCTGCCGGTGCGGCCGATTATACGATCCTGGAAAA
>NZ_APHY01000065.1 GCF_000417505.1 Megasphaera sp. NM10 | reverse complement strand
CTGCGTTTTCCCATGCAGCTGCGCATCGACCTCAAACCGGCTTTGTCCAAGGAAAAGCTCGACGCCCGGCTGCGGCGGGATTTCGAGAATACATCCGCAAAGAAGCCGCCAATGGCTGAAGGACCTCCTGCCGCAGCGGCTCATCCCCATCGTCCTCGACCAGGCCGGCATCGCCGCTGCCTGTCCGGTCAACCAGATTTCCCGGGAACAGCGGCAGGACCTGGTCGATACCCTCAAGGCCCTGAGCCTGACCGTGACCGGGACGCGTCCCATTGAAGAAGCCATCGTCACGGCTGGCGGCATTGCCGTCAAGGAAATCAATCCCAAGATGATGGAGTCGAAACTTGTCCCCAATCTCTATTTTGCCGGAGAAGTCATCGACATCGACGCCTTTACAGGCGGCTATAATCTGCAGGCAGCCTTTTCGACGGGCTTCGTCGCCGGAACGGCGGCCGCTACAAAGGAGTGCATACCATGCGAAAATTGACGGTTGCCATTGATGGGCCGGCCGGAGCGGGCAAGAGCAGTGTCGCCAAGGTCCTGGCCAACCGGGTCCATTACTTGTATATCGATACGGGTGCCATGTACCGGGCCTTTACCTGGGCCGTCCTGGAAAAAGGCATCGACCTTTCTGATGAAAAAACGGTCCGTGACCTCGTCGATACCATTGATATCCGCCTGGAACCGCAGGCAGACCTGTGCCGCGTCTACGTCGGACCGACGGAAGTGACCGAAGCCATCCGGACCCAGCGCGTATCTTCCCATGTTTCTGCCGTCGCGGCTCTTGCAGTCGTACGGGAAAAACTGGTAAAATTACAACAGGCCATGGCCAAAGAAGGCGGCGTCATCCTCGACGGCCGCGATATCGGGACTGTCGTCCTGCCCCAGGCAGACCTCAAGATCTTCCTGACGGCGTCTGTCGATTCCCGGGCCCGCCGCCGTTATTTGGAAGTCCAGGCCAAAGGTGGCAGCGAGACGTATGAAGAAATCGCTGCCAGTATCGCCGCCCGCGACGATATGGATTCGCACCGCACCGTTTCGCCGCTGAAGAAGGCCAACGATGCCATCGTCGTCGACAACAGCGATCTCGATTTAGAGCAGACGGCCGACGTCATCCTGGGCCTGATGAAGGAGCGAGGCTGATGCATACCTTTACATATGGCGTGATCTGCAAGATTTTCAATGTCGCTACCTACGGCGTCCTGGGCATGGAAGTCATCGGTGAAGAGAACATCCCCGAAAAGGGGCCGTTCCTGGTTGTCTGCAATCATGCCAGCAATTTCGATCCGCTCCTGCTGGGGACGGCCATGCGCCACCATCTGATCCATTTCATGGCTAAAGAGGAATTGTTCCGCAATCCCCTCATGGGCTGGTTCCTGCGCTATGTCCACACCTTCCCGGTCCACCGCGGCCACATCGACCGCAAAGCCGTCATCGAGTCCTTTCGGGTCTTGAAGAGCGGCGAGGTCCTGGGGATTTTCCCTGAAGGGAAGCGGACGCGGGGCGGCAAAGTCGGGCCTTTCCATGAAGGCTTTGCCGGAATCGCCATCAAGGCCAAGGTGCCGGTCCTGCCGGCAGCTATCGTCAATTCCGAATTCCTGCCGAAAAAGACCGGTCCCGTCCGGGTCATCTTTGGCAAACTCGTCCCGGCACCGCAGGGAAAGGCATCGGATCGCGACTTGGTCAAAGGTTTTTCCGACGAAATCCGCGATATTATCATAGCTATGCAAAATCAGTATAAAGGGGACGCAAAATGAAAGTAACTCTCGCCGCGGCCTGTGGCTTTTGCTATGGTGTGCGCCGGGCTGTCGAGCTTGCGGGGCAGGCCGAAAAGGGGACGCATACCCTGGGGCCCATCATCCACAATCCGCAAGTTGTCGGGCGTTTAGCCGCTCATGGCGTATCGCCGGTCGACTCGCTGGACGATGTCGACAAGGGGGCTGTCGTCCTGATACGCTCTCACGGAGTCGGCCCGGATGTCTATGAACAGGCTGACCAAAAAGAACTAAAAGTCATAGATGCGACGTGTCCACACGTCAAAAAGGCCCAACAAGACGCTAAAAACATCGTCGAAAAGGGCGAAAAACTCATAATAGTAGGAGAAAAATCCCATCCTGAAGTAATTAGCATTTCACAATGGGGGGCAAATCATGCTATTATAATAGATGGGGAAGAAGAAGCTGAAAAAATTCCCTTTTGCGATTCTATGGGAGTCGTCGTCCAGACGACGTTCTCTCAAGAGCAATTCAAGCGTATCGCCGCTATCCTGCAACGAAAGACCAATCATCTCGATGTGCATATGACCATATGCACGGCGACGCAGCAGCGTCAGCAGGCAGCGATAGAACTGGCAGGCCATGTGGACGCCATGATCGTCATTGGCGGCAAGAACAGCGCCAACACAGGTCGCCTCGCGCAGGTATGCCGTGAACAGGATTGCCCGACATACCACATCGAAACAGCAGCCGAATTGGATACGGCCTGGTTCCGTGGTATGAATCATATAGGCATTACAGCCGGCGCTTCCACGCCGGATTGGATAATACAGGAGGTTGTTAAGATTATGGAAAATTTGCAAGCTGAAGGCACAGAAGTAATGAGTGAAGAATTGTTGGACAAGTATGACTATGAAGAAAATCCAAAGAAAGGTGACGTGGTCAAAGGCACGGTTATTTCTGTGAATGATGATGCTGCCTATGTTTCCATCGGTACGAAAGCAGAAGCAATCCTGCCGAAAAAGGAAATGGCTGTTCCCGCTCCGGAAAAAGCAAGTGACTTTGTCAAAGTCGGCGACGAACTGACTGTTGAAATCGCCAACAACATCAAAGAAGAAGGAGCTATCGTCGTTTCCCTCGTCAAGATGAAAAAAGTCGAAGACTGGAAAGAAGTCCGCGATGCTTTTGAAAACGACCAGCTCGTCGAATGTACAGGTAAAGAAACGAACAAGGCTGGCCTTGTCGTTTCCATCAAATCCCTGCGTGGTTTCATTCCCCTTTCCCAGGGCGATATCAAATTCGTTAAATCTTTGGACTATCTCGTAGGCCAGACCTTCCAGGTCAAAGTCATCGACATCGACGAACACAAGAACCGCCTCGTCCTTTCCCGCAAAGCCGTCCTCGAAGCAGAACGCGAAGCAAAACGCGAAGAAGCCCTCAAACACATTGAAGAAGGCGCTGTCCTCGAAGGCACGGTCGTCAAGATCATGCCCTATGGTGCATTCATCGATCTCGGCGGCGTAGAAGGCCTGCTCCACATTTCCGACATTTCCTGGAAACGCATCAGCTCTGTCGATGCCGTTCTCCATACGGGTGAAAAACTCCAGGTCCTCGTTCAGAAATTCGATAAAGAACGGAACCGTATTTCCTTGTCCTTGAAAGCACTCCAGAAGAACCCCTGGATCGCTGCTATCGAAAAATTTGAAGTCGGCGATATCGTCAAAGGCGAAGTCAAGAAGCTCCTGCCCTTCGGCGCTATCCTGGCCATCGATCCGGAATTGCAGGGCTTGCTCCACATTTCCGAATTGACGGAAAAACGCGGCGTTGCTGTCAAAGACCTGGTCAACATCGGCGATGTCATGAACGTCAAGATCATCGGCATCGATACGGATAAGAAAAAGATTTCTCTCAGCGTCTTGGCCATTCAGAAAGATGAAGAAGAACAGGAAGTTCGCAACTATCTCGATAACCAGGATAAAGAAGAAGAAAACAACTAAGGTTTCACAAAAAGGGGATAGCCGGGCTCTACCGGTTATCCTTTTTTCGTCTATAGAAAGGATTCTGCCATGTACAAACCCTTAGTCGCTGTCGTCGGGCGTCCGAACGTCGGCAAATCGACGCTCTTCAATGCCATTGTCAAGAAGCGCATTTCCATCGTCGAAGACATTCCCGGCGTGACGCGCGACCGCATTTATTTCGACGCCGAATGGCTCGGCCAGGAATTCACCATGATCGATACGGGCGGCATCGAATTCGTCGATTCAGATAACCATATCTTTACCAGTATGCGTTATCAGGCTGAACTGGCCATCCGCGAAGCCGACGTCATCCTCTATGTCGTCGACGGCAAAGTCGGCGTCCAGCCTCAGGATGAAGAAATCGCCCACCTCCTCCGCTCATGCGGCAAGCCGGTCATCCTGGTCGTCAACAAGATCGACAGCGTCGAACAAGAAATGAATATCTACGAATTTTACAGCCTCGGCCTGGGCGACCCCATCGGCGTCTCGGCTGTCAACCTGATGAACCTCGGCGACCTCCTCGACGAAGTCCTGAAGTACATCAAGAAAGTCCCGGCCATGGACGATGACGACGAAGCCATCCACATCGCCCTCGTCGGCCGGCCGAATGTCGGCAAGTCATCCCTGACCAATGCCCTCCTGGGGCAGGAACGGGTCATCGTCAGCAACGTGCCGGGGACGACGCGCGATTCCATCGATACCCACTGGTCCTATGAAGGGACGGATTTCGTCCTCATCGATACGGCCGGTATGCGCCGCAAGGCCAAGATCGACATGCCTGTCGAACGCTATAGCGTCGTCCGGGCCCTGCGCGCCGTCGACCGTTCGGATATCGCCGTCCTGGTCATCGATGCCACAGAAGGCGTGACCGAACAGGATACGAAGATCGCCGGTTACGTCCATGAAGCCGGCAAGGGCTGCATCATCGTCGTCAACAAGTGGGACCTCGTCGAAAAGGACAGCAAGACGAGCCACAAATTTGAAGAAGACATCCGCCGCGAACTGGCTTTCCTCCAGTATGCGCCCATCCTCTTCGCTTCGGCCCTGACCAAGCAGCGCATCAACCGCCTGGCCGACATGGTCAAGTTCGTGTCGGAACAGCAGCACATGCGCGTGTCGACGAGCGTCCTCAACGAACTCATCGAAGATGCCCAGCTGACCAATCCGCCGCCGGCCAAGGGCGGCAAGCTGCTCAAGATTTACTACATGACCCAGGCTTCGGTCCAGCCGCCGACGTTCATCCTCTTTGTCAACGAACCGCAGCTCATGCATTTCTCGTACCTGCGCTTTCTGGAAAACCGCCTGCGCGAAACCTTCGGCTTTGAAGGGACGCCGATCCGGCTCATCCTGCGCGGGAAGAAGGACGGTGAAAGCTTATGATGCTCGGAATCCTCTGCCTGGTACTGGCCTATATCGCCGGGTCCTTCCCAAGCGGTCTGGTCATCGGCAAGGCCTTGTATCATACGGATATCAGGGACTACGGCAGCCATAACACGGGGGCGACCAACGCCTACCGCGTCCTCGGCGCCGTCGGCGGCCTGCTGGTCCTCATCTGCGATGTCGCCAAGGGGATGCTCGGCGTCTACCTCGGCCAGGTCGCCAGCCAGTCGGGCCTGGGCAGTACGGACACGCAGATCTACTTCATGATCGCCGGCGGCCTGCTGGCCATCGTCGGCCATTCGTGCTCGATTTTCCTCAAGTTCAAAGGCGGCAAAGGCGTCGCCACGGGCCTGGGCATCATCCTGTTCCTGGCCCCGTGGGAAACGCTCATCGTCTTCTGCGTCTGGGCCGTCATCGTCGCCCTGACGCGCATCGTCTCCCTCGGTTCCATCGTAGCGGCCATCCTGGTGCCCGTTACCATGTTCTTTTTCAACGAACCTCTGCCGCTGACGATTTTCGGCCTGCTGGCAGCCCTGCTGGTCGTCGTGCGCCATAAAGACAACATTATCCGCCTCATGCACGGCAAGGAACTGAAGGTCGAACGAATTAAGAAAAAATAGATTGATATGTAATAAAAAACGTGTATAATTAACTATGTACGAGCAGGTGATCCTATGAGAATCATATCCGGCAGTGCCAGAGGACGGGTCCTGAAGTCCCCGAAGGGGATGCTGACCCGGCCGACGCTGGACCGTACGCGGGAAAGTCTCTTCAACATCCTCGAAAACAGCGGCGGCCTGCGCGGTGCCGCTGTCCTCGATATCTTTGCCGGTACGGGTGCCCTCGGTCTGGAAGCGCTGAGCCGCGGTGCGGCATCGGCTGTCTTCATCGACCATTACACGCAGCAGCTCATCCGCCAGAATGCAGCCCTTTGCGGCTTTGCAGACTGCGTCGAAGTGCTGCGCCTTAACTCGGCCAAAGCCCTGGCACGGCTGCAGGGACGCAAATTTGATTATATCTTTGCGGACCCGCCGTATAACAAAAATTTGGTGAACGATACAATCGCTTTGATAGGTGAATACGATTTGCTGGCTCCGGGAGGATTGATTCTGATGGAATACAGCCGGAACGAAGGTATAACGGAGAGCCCATTGTATGAGGTCATCAGAGAAAAATCCTATGGGAAAGACACGCGGATTGCCTTTATCCGCCGTCGTCAGGAAGGAGTCTAGAAAGTGCGAATCGGTATTTGTCCCGGCAGTTTTGATCCTGTCACCAACGGACACATTGACATTTTTGAACGGGGGAGCCAGCTTGTCGACAAGCTCATCGTCGCTGTCTTTGAGAACCCGTCAAAGAAGCCCTTGTTCTCGATGGCAGAACGGGAAGAGATGTTGCGGGAAACGACAAAACACATTCCCAACATCGAAGTCGTCAGCTTCCATGGCCTGCTCAACGAATATGCCATCGAACACGGTGCGACTATCATCATCCGCGGCCTGCGCGCCCTGAGCGATTTTGAATACGAATTCCAGCGGGCCCTGCTCATGAAGAAGGTGGAACCGCGTATCGAAACGGTCTTCATCATGACCAGTACCCAGTATTCGTATATCAGCTCGACAGGTATCCGCGAACTGGCCTGCTTCGGCGGCAAGCTCGACGATATGGTTCCCGATTATGTCGAACAGAAACTGAAAGAGAAGTTTGCAGACAAGTACAATGCTTAGGAGTGGAGAATACATGAATTCGGATAAACTGTTAGAAGATTTGGAAAGTTTGGTAATGAACGCCTCGAAGATGCCTTTTACCAATAAGAAGATGGTCGAAGAAGAAGAAATCCTTCAGATCATCGACGATTTGAAAGAATCCATGCCGGCCGAATTGGAACAGGCCAAGAAAGTCTTGTCCGAAAAAGATAAGATCATTTCCGATGCCCAGCATCATGCCGAAAGCATGGTCGCCCAGGCCAAGGATTATATTGCCAAATTGACAGAAGAAAGCGAACTGGTACGGCAGGCTCAGGAACATGCCAACCAGATCATCCAGAATGCCAACGATTCGTCGGAACAGCTGAAGAACAGCTCCATTACCTATGCCGGCGATGTCCTCAAATACGTTGAATCGACATTGGAAAAGACCTTGTCCAGCATCCAGCAGAACCGCGAAAGCCTGCTCAAGAATAACGGACATCAGGACGACAAGCCGGATCAGCAGTAATCATGGCTTATACGAGAGGGACTGTCGCATGAAAGTTATCATGCGAGGTCCCTTTTTTTATCCGCATGGCGGGTAGATAGGAGGTACTATGAACGAAATTACGTCCCGCGACAACCAGTGGGTCAAGATGGCCTGCTCCCTGAAGCAGAAGAAAGGCCGCCAGGCCCATCAGCGCGTCTTCGTCGAAGGCCTGCGGGTCATTGCCGACGCAGCGGCCATGGCTATTCCCGATGCCATCTGCTTCGTCTCGGAAAAGGGGCGGGCCCTGGATGGCTTTGAAGCCTCTATGCCAGAGGCCTCGAATTGGGATGGACTTTTTATGCCGTCACCGACAGCGTCTATGACAAGCTGAAAGACACCAGGACGCCCCAGGGATTGGCGGCCATGCTGCCTTTCTTTGCCTATACTTTCGACAGCCTGCCGGCCATTGCGCCGGAAAAGGCCGTCCTCTATCTGCGCTCCATCCAGGACCCGGGCAATCTGGGGACCATCCTGCGCACGGCGGCTGCGGCCAATGCCGGCGCCGTCCTGCTCAGCGAAGGCAGTGTCGACGTCTATAATGACAAGACCATCCGCAGTGCCATGGGGGCTATCTTCAAGGTCCCCGTCGTCCAGGACGTGACCGATGAACAGCTGGACCAGTTCTGTGCCGACGAGGACCGCCAGGTCTATGGGACGGCTCCGGAAGGGACCGTCTCGTATGTCGACGCCGACTACAGCCAGCCTGTCATCCTGGCCTTCGGCAACGAAGGCAACGGCCTGCCTGGTCCTTTCCTGGACTGCTGCGATGACGTACTGACCATCCCCATGCGTCCCGATACGGAATCGCTGAACCTGTCCATGTCGGTCGGCATCGTCTTATATAAGGCATGGGAAAAAAATGGTTTTAAGGAGTAACTATGGAAGAAAATAAGGAAACCCTCGATTTGGGCTTTGCCAAACTGGACTTGCAGCGTCAGCAGCGCTGCGGCTTCCCGGAAGTCGTCTACTGTGCCGGCAAGACTGTCAATCAGTCGGTACGGATCCTGGACATCCTTATGGAGAAGTACGACAACGTCATCGGCACGCGGGCCGATAAGGCCGTCTACGACGCCCTGGCCGGACGCCATCCGGCTGCCCAGTATGACGAATTGGCCCGTATGGTCTATCAGCATAAGGATAAAACCGTCGTCAATGGCGACCGCCTCATTTCGGTCATTACCGCCGGGACGAGCGATATCCCCATTGCCGAAGAAGCGGCCTTGACGGCGGAAATCATGGGCAACCGCGTTGAACGCATCTACGACGTCGGCGTCGCCGGCATCCACCGCCTCCTGGCCCGCGTCGATGATATCCGCCGGGCCAACGTAAATATCGTCGTCGCCGGCATGGAAGGGGCTCTGGCCAGCGTCGTCGGCGGCCTCGTCGACAAACCGGTCATCGCTGTGCCGACCAGTATCGGATATGGTGCCAATTTCCACGGCCTGTCGGCCCTCCTGGCGATGCTCAACAGCTGTGCTGCCGGCGTATCCGTCGTCAATATCGACAACGGCTTCGGCGCTGGCCGCCTGGCCGATACGATGAATCGCTTGAGGTGATGGAAATGGAAACATTATGGCAGCTGGAAGCCAATATCGATGACATGAACCCGCAGAACATGGAATACGTCTTTTCCCTCATCCTGGCTCAGGGCGCCAACGATGTCTGGGCCATGCCGATGATGATGAAGAAAGGCCGCATGGCCTCTATGCTCTGCGTCTTGTGCCGTCAGGAACTCATCGACACCCTCATCGGCGTCATTGTCAGGGAGACGACGTCCATTGGCGTCCGCTTCTTCCCAGTGACCCGCCTGGCCTGCGACCGGCTCATCACGACGGTCCGCGTCGATGGCCGCGACCTGCACTGCAAGGTCTGCCGCTATGACGGCAAGGTCGTCAACATATCGGCAGAATACGATGATTGCCGGGCTGCCGCCGCTGAGACAGGGACGCCCCTGAAGGATTGGCAGCGCAAAGTGAAGGAAGCGGCATATCGGCAATTTGCGGAATAGAATGGGCAGAGGATATTGTCAAAATACGATTGTCCATGTATAATAGTCATTAAGCTCATTATGTAGTACGTCCTGAAAGGACGGGGAGTTTGAAAGATGAACAGAGTCATCATCAATGCCGATGATTTCGGCATCCATACAGAAGTCAATCAGGCCGTCATCGAAGCCTGCGACCAAGGTGTCCTGACCAGCACGTCTCTGCTGGCCAACGGCCCGGCCTTTGACGAGGCCGTCGACCTGGCCCGGAAATGTCCCGGCCTGGGCATCGGCATCCATCTCAGCCTGGTCGGTTCTCTGCCGACGGTCCTGTCGGCCAGGGAAGTGCCGACCCTGGTCCAGCCCGACGGCCTGCTGCCGGAAAGCTATACGGAAGTCATCAAGCGGGCCTGTCAGGGAAAACTCGATTACGGTCAGGTCTACCGGGAACTCGACGCCCAGATGGAAAAAATCATGGCTACGGGCCTTCCCATCGACCACCTGGACAGCCACCAGCACCTGCACGTCCTGCCGCAGGTCTGGTCCATCGTCCAGTCGCTGATGATGAAGTACGGTATCCACCGCCTGCGCATCCCCAGGGAAGCCTATTCCTATAAGGTATTGTCGGCCAATCCCGTGCGCATTGCCGGCCGCGACGGCCTGACCTACTTGTCGAAGAAAGCCATGGCCTCGGTCCGGCGCCTGCACTTTACGACGACGGACTTTTTCTGGGGCATGGTCGACGGCGGGCACATGACGGAAAGCAATCTGCACTATCTCATCGACAGACTGCCTTTTGGGACCCATGAAATCATGATGCATCCAGGCCGCAGTACGGCTGTCCTCAGCCAGTCCTTTGCCTGGGGCTATCACTGGCAGGATGAATTCCAGGCCCTGCTGTCACCGGCTATCCGCCAGCAGCTGGAAGCCAAACAGATTGAACTCATTACTTACGGTGACCTGCCGTAAGGATTGGAGGTCTTACTTTGCATATTTTAGTTACCGGCGGGGCCGGCTTCATCGGTTCCCACCTCGTCGACGCCTTGCTGGAAGACGGCCATGACGTGACCGTCTTTGATAATCTGAGTACAGGCTGCCGGGACCAGATTCCGACAGAGGCCCGTTTCGTCGAGGGCGATATCCGCGACGAAGCAGCCCTGCAGGCCCTCTTTGAAGAAGGCCATTTCGACGTCGTCTTTCATGAAGCGGCCCAGACCCAGGTATCCTACTCCCTGGCCCATCCCAGGGAAGATGCCGAACTCAACGTCATCGGCCTGATTAATGTCCTGGAACAGTGCCGCCGTCAGGGTGTACAGAAATTCATCTATTCGTCGTCGGCCGCCGTCTATGGCGATAATCCTAAAGTGCCCCTGAGCGAATCGGAACCACTGGCACCGGCGTCGTTCTACGGCTTGACCAAAGTGGCTGCAGAAAAGTATATCCAGCTCTATGGCAGCCTGTTCGGCCTGCCCTATGCCATCCTGCGCTATGCCAATGTATATGGCGAACGCCAGGGCAATGGCGGCGAAGGCGGTGTCGTCGGCCTCTTTGCCAGAGCATTGGCCTGCGGTCAGGACCTGACGATTTTCGGCGACGGTGAACAGTCCCGCGACTTCGTCTACGTCAAGGATGTGGCCCGCGCCAATATCGCCGCTATGGACAGCGGCGTGCCGTCAGGGATTTATAACATCAGCACCCAGATCGAGACGACCATCAACGCCCTGAAAGAGATTCTCTTGTATTTCTCTCATGCCGGTGTGGCCGTTTCTTATGGAGAAGCCCGCAAGGGCGATATTTTCCGGTCGTCCCTGGCCAATGGCAAGGCCATCGAAACGCTCCGCTGGCGGCCGAAGATGAAACTCATGCCGGGCCTCATGGCGACGTATCAATATTTTCTCGAAAGGGAGGAAGCCGAGTGAAAGAAGACAGCAACCATAAATTTTACCTGGTCCGCGAAGACATTCTGCCCGAAGCCATCAAGAAGACCATCAAGGTCAAGGAAATTCTCAAGCATCATCAGACGCGCACCATCAACGAAGCCGTCCGCATGATGGACTTGAGCCGCAGTGCGTACTATAAGTATAAGGACTATGTCTTCCCGTTTTACGATGTGACTCAGGGGAAAATTGTCACCTTGTCGGTCATGATCTTCGACCGGCCTGGGGAATTATCGCAAGTGCTCAACACGGTCGCTGCCAATAACGGCAGTATCCTGACCATCAACCAGGGGATTCCCTTGCAGGGAATGGCAGATGTCAGCTTGTCCATCGAAACCAAGGATATGACCGTTCCTGTCGATGAACTGATTAAAACGTTGGAAAAGCTGTCCGGTGTCAGCAAAGTCGATATCATCGGACAAGCGTAAGATAAAAAAGGGGGAGTAGGCTCATGAAAAATGTTTCCATTGCCTTGTTAGGCTGCGGTACGGTCGGAAAAGGGGTTGTCGACTTACTGGCCATGAACGGTCCGCTCATTGAAGAACAGCTCAATACGAAAATCAACATCAAGCGGGTCCTCATCCGCGATTTGAATAAGTACGAAAAGATGGAAGACTTACCTGATTCCATCCAGCTCACGACGGATTTCAACGATATCATCAACGACGATGAAATCGACATTGTCGTCGAAGTCATGGGCAGCGCCGATTTTGCCAAGGACTGCATCGAACAGTGCTTCCTGCGCGGCAAGAGCGTCATCAGTGCCAATAAGGACCTCATCGCCGATTACGGCATTCCGCTATTGAAATTATCGCAGCAGCACAACGTGGACTTCCAGTTCGAAGCCAGTGTCGCCGGCGGCATCCCCATCGTGCGCCCGATGTATTCGTCGCTCAACAGCAACCGCATCGAAGAAATCATCGGCATCATGAACGGCACGACGAACTTCATCTTGTCCAACATGACCGCCTATGGCTCGTCGTATGAAGACGTCCTCAAGGAAGCCCAGGAAAAGGGCTATGCCGAAGCGGACCCGACGAACGACGTCAGCGGTTACGATGCGGCCCGCAAGATCGCCATCCTGGCAACGCTGGGCTTCCACTCGGCTGTGACCTTCAACGACGTCCATGTCGAAGGCATTGAAAACATTAGCAAAGAAGATATTGAACACGCCACGGAAATGGGCTATGTCATCAAGCTCCTGGCCATTGCACGCCAGGATGAAGACGGCATTTCCCTCAACGTCCATCCGGCCTTCATCCGCAAAGGCCACCCGCTGGCCAATGTCGACGGCGCTTACAATGCCGTCTGCGTCCGCGGCAACTGCGTCGGCGACGTCATGTTCTACGGCCAGGGCGCCGGCTCCTTGCCGACAGCCAGTGCCGTTGTCAGCGACGTCATGAACGTCATCCTCCACCGCAACCTGAAGATGACGGGCAAACGGGATTACGTATGGCACGAAGCCAAGCTCAAACCGCAGGCCGACATTTCCTCGCCGTACTACATCCGCATGATCGTCAACAATGCGCCGGGCGTCCTGGCGGCTGTTTCCAAGGTACTGGCAGAAAACAATATCAGTATCCGCTCCCTCATCCAGAAGGATGAAACGGCAGAAATCGCTGAAATCGTCATCCTCATCGACAAATCGCCAGCAGGCCTGGTCCAGGCTTCGCTCCAGAAAATCGAAGACTTGTCGTGCGTTCGCAAGATTGCGAATGCCATTCGTGTAATCGAGGTGTAAGAAATGACAAAAACGCTGCACGCACAGATTCCGGCCACGTCGGCTAACGTCGGCTCCGGCTTTGATGCCGTCGGGATTGCGCTGACTTTGTACAATGACATTTATTTTACGGAAGAACCGGATAAAGACACGATCACTGTCGAAATCGAAGGTTTGGGAGCCAATTCCCTGCCCCGTAATTTCGATGAGAATATGGTCGGACAGGCCATGAAGGCCGTGGCCATCAAGAACCGCCAGTCCCTGCCCAAGGGCGGCACACTGCGGCTGGTCAATGCTATTCCGCCGGCCCGCGGCCTGGGAAGCAGTTCGGCAGCCCTCGTCGGCGGCATCCTCATCGGCAATGCCTTGACGGGCAATAAGATGACCCGCGAAGATATGCTGACCATGGCGACCGTCCTGGAAGGCCATCCTGACAACGTGGCTCCTGCCATTTACGGCGGCCTGTCCGTTTCTATCATGGTCGATGGCAAGACCCTGACCAATTCCATCCCCATCGACGATGACCTGTCTTTCATTACGGTCAGCCCGGAAGTCGAAGTTTCGACGGAAGAAGCCCGCAAGGCCCTACCCAAGACCATTGACTACCAGAGCGCCGTCTTCAACGTCAGCCGCGTCAGCTTCCTCGTTTCTTCGCTGTTCACCAAGCAGTACGACCGCATCGCCTATGGCCTGCAGGATAAACTGCACGTGCCCTACCGCCTGCGCCTCATCCCCAGCGGCGAACTGGTCCTCAAGAAGGCCGTCGAAGCCGGTGCCCTGGGCGCTACCATCAGCGGTTCCGGTTCGACGCTCATCGCCTTTGCGACGGATCAGGAAGTGCAGATCATGGACACCATGATCAACTGCTTCAACGACCACGGCATCGCCGCTACGGGCCATATCCTGAAATGCAGCAATGAAGGAGCGAAACTCGTCGAATGATACAAGACATTGGCAATCACACGTACCATGTCGAATACCACCCTGTGCCTCTGGCGCGGGATGGTATTCTGCTGTCTTATCAGGGCCGCAAGGTCCTGGTCCGGCTGACGGGCGATAAAGAATTCGTCTATCCCCGCCATGCCGACTATGCCGACATCGGAGAAGACCAGTTCCGCTGGCTCTTTGCCGAAGACCGGGCCCAGTTCTACCTGGCGAAGGAAGCCCTGCCGGAACGGGACGGCTTTACCTATGTGTCCATCAATTTCATGCGCGCTGCCCGGCCGCGTTACCTGGCCTTTGCCGGCATCGCCGGCCTGTCCCTGCACAACTGGTACAGCAACCACATCTATTGTGGCCATTGCGGCCGCCCCATGGTACACAGCGAGAACGAACGCATGGTACACTGCGACCACTGCCACACCATGATTTATCCGCGCATCTGTCCGGCCGTCATCGTCGCCGTCCGCCATGGCGACAAACTGCTGGTCTCGAAGTATGCCGGACGGGAATACAAGAATATCGCCTTGCTGGCCGGTTTTGCCGAAGTCGGTGAGACCATCGAAGAAACGGTCCACCGGGAAGTCATGGAAGAAGTGGGCATCCGTGTCAAGAATCTGCAGTTCTATAAGAGCCAGCCCTGGTGCTTCACGGATACGCTGCTCTTTGGCTTCTTCTGCGACCTCGACGGCGACGATACGCTGAAAGTCGACCACGGCGAATTGGCCACGGCCGGCTGGATCGACCGCAAGGACATTCCGGAAGATACGGAAAAGGCCAGCCTGACCATGGAAATGATGACCCTCTTCAAGCAGGGCGTCTATTGATTTTATGCGGAGTACCTTGACAGGCCCAAGTAAACTTGCTACAATATTTATCACATAAAAGCGATGAGCGGAAGAAGCCTTATTTCTTTTTGTCAGCGAGATGCCGAGTCCGGTGCGAGGGCATCCAAAGAGGGTAGGGCGCGTCACCCGGGAGCTGGCAGGAGGAAAGGCCTGCCCGTGCAGCAGACGTTACCTGTGCCATGAAGCGGTCGCGCAAGCGGCAAATTAGGTGGTACCGCGGAAGATACAGCATTCTTTCGTCCTAAGGAATACCCTTAGGCGAGGGAATGCTCTTTTTTGTTTTGGAGGGAATATAGATGAAATGGAATAAGGAACAGTTAGGCGCTTATGCACCGAACGACATTGAAATGTCCTGGTATGATTTTTGGGAAAAGAATGGCTACTTCCATCAGGACCCGGATCCGAGCAAAGAACCGTTCAGCATCGTCATGCCGCCGCCGAACGTCACGGGTCAGCTCCACATGGGCCACGCCCTGGACAATACCCTGCAGGATATCCTCGTCCGCTTCAAACGCATGGAAGGCTATAACGTCGCCTGGATCCCCGGCACGGACCACGCTGGCATTGCAACCCAGGTCAAAGTCGAACAGCAGCTGGCCAAAGAAGAAGGCAAGTCCCGCTACGACATCGGCCGTGAAGAATTCCTGAAACGCGTCTGGGCCTGGAAGGAACAGTACGGCAGCCGCATCGAAAAACAGGTCCGCCGCCTCGGATCTTCCTGCGACTGGAGCCGCAAGCGCTTCACCATGGACGATACCTGCGCCCGCGCCGTCCGCGAAGTCTTCGTAACGCTCTATGAAAAAGGCCTCATCTACCAGGGCCAGCGCATCACCAACTGGTGCCCGCACTGCCATACGGCCCTGTCGGATATCGAAGTCGACCATTCCGACGTCCAGGGCCATCTCTGGTACATCAAATACCCTGTCGTCGGCGAAGATGACTACATCATGATCGCTACGACCCGTCCGGAAACGATCATGGGCGATACGGCTGTCGCCGTCAACCCGGCTGACGACCGCATGAAGAAATACATCGGCAAGAAAGTCGTCGTTCCTCTCATCGACCGCGAAGTCGAAGTCATCGCCGACGATTACGTCGATATCGGCTTCGGTACGGGCGCCGTCAAGATTACGCCGGCTCACGACCCGAACGACTTTGAAATGGGCCAGCGCCACAACCTGGAATCCATCATGATCATGAACCTCGACGGCACGATGAATGAAAAAGCCGGTGCCAAATACAACGGCATGACCCGGGAAGACTGCCGGAAAGCCGTCGTCGCCGACTTGAAAGAATTGGGCCTCCTGGACCACATCGAAGAACTGACCCATGCCGTCGGCCATTGCTCGCGCTGCAAGACGACAGTCGAACCGTTCGTCACCAAGCAGTGGTTCGTCAAGATGAAACCCTTGACTGAAGCCGCCCTCAAGGCCGTCGAAGACGGCAAGACGAAGTTCATCCCCGACCGTTTCGTCAAGACCTATAATCACTGGCTGGAAGACGTCCACGACTGGTGCATCAGCCGTCAGCTCTGGTGGGGCCATCAGATCCCTGTCTGGTACTGCGATGACTGCGGCAAGTCTTCCGTCAGCCGGGAAGACATCACAGAATGTCAGCACTGCCACAGCAAACATATCCATCGCGACCCGGACGTCCTCGATACATGGTTCAGTTCGGCTCTCTGGCCGTTCTCGACTATGGGCTGGCCCGATAAGACGCCGGATATCCAGCAGTTCTTTCCGACCAGCGTCCTGGTCACGGGCTATGACATCATTTTCTTCTGGGTCGCCCGCATGATGTTCATGACCTGCGAATTCATGAAGGAAATCCCCTTCAAGAACGTCTTCATCCACGGCCTGGTCCGCGACAGCCAGGGCCGCAAGATGAGTAAATCCCTGGGCAACGGCATCGATCCCCTCGGCGTCTGCGAACAGTACGGCGCCGATGCCCTGCGTTTCACCCTGGTCACGGGCAATACGCCGGGCAACGACATGCGCTTCTACATGGAACGCGTCGAAGCGAACCGTAACTTTGCCAATAAGATCTGGAACGCTTCTAAATTCGTCATCATGAACCTCGGTGATTTCGACGAAACCTTCATCCCTGAAGATAAAGACCTGACCCTGGCCGACCGCTGGATCCTCACATCCTTCAATGAAACCGTCGCCAAAGTCACGGAAGATCTGGATAAATTTGAACTCGGCGACGCTGCCGATGCCGTTTACAACTTCATCTGGAACTCCTACTGCGACTGGTACATCGAACTGGCCAAGAAACGCCTTTACCAGGCCGAAAGCGAACGGGACAAGCACACGGTTCAGTACGTCCTGGTCTATGTCCTGACGCACACCCTGGAAATGCTCCATCCCTTCATGCCCTTCGTTACGGAACACCTCTGGCAGCACCTGCCTCACGAAGGCGAAAGCATCATCGTCGCTCCCTGGCCGAAGACGCAGGATAAATGGAACTTCCCGGCCGATGCCGCTACGATGAATACCATGATGGAAGCCATCAAGGGTATCCGTAACCTCCGCGCCGAATCGAACGTCCCCATGGGCAAGAAGGCGCCGGTCATCCTGGCTCCGGCTACGGAAGACATGGCTCAGACCTTGAAGACTTACGAAGATTACTTCCATACCCTGGCCTTTGCCGATAAAGTAACCCTCCTCGGTGCGGGCGATGCCAAACCGGAAAATGCCGTCGTCGCCGTTGTCCCGGGCATTGAAGTCTACTTACAGCTCAAAGACCTCATCGACGTCGAAAAAGAAACGGCCCGCGTCCAGAAGGAACAGGAAAAACTCCAGAAGGAAATCGCCCGCCTCGACAAGAAGCTGTCCAACCAGGGCTTCCTCTCGAAAGCACCGGCAGCGGTCGTCGAAAAAGAAAAGGGCAAGCTCGCCGACTACCAGGAAAAGATGGCTGCTTTGACCAAGCGCATGGAAGACCTGGCTAAACTCTAAGAGGCAGCTATGACCTACGAACAAGCAATCGACTATCTGGAATCAGCCAATGTCTTTGGCATCCAGCTGGGGCTCGGCCGTATCCAGGCCTTACTGGAACGGCTGGACAATCCCCAGAACAACTATAAGACCATCCACGTCACCGGGACCAACGGCAAGGGCTCGGTGACGGCTATGATCGCCTCGGTCCTGACTGAAGCGGGCTTCCGGACGGGCCGCTACACGTCGCCTCATCTGGAAGACTATACGGAACGGATCCATATCGACAACCATGACATTTCCCGCGACGACTTTGCCAAAGCCGTATCCGTCGTCAAAGACGCCGTGACGGCCATGGTCGCTGCCGGCGGGGAAGGGCCGACGGAATTTGAAATGATTACGGCTGCTGCTTTCTGGTACTTCGACTATATCGGCGTCGATTACGCCGTCATCGAAGTGGGCTTGGGCGGCCTCCTCGATTCGACGAACGTCATCGTCCCCGTCGTCTCGGTCATCACTAACGTCGCCATGGACCACATGAAATACTGTGGTAATACGATCGAAGCCATTGCCGAACAGAAAGCGGGCATCATCAAGGAAGGCGTACCTGTCGTCACGACCGCCGATGGGCCGGCTTTGCAGGTCATCGCCCGCAAGGCCTATGAAAAGCACAGCCGCCTCTATGCTCTGGACCACAGCTTCGACGTCGTCGGCAACGCCGGACCGGAAGACCCGGAAGCCGGTCAGATGGTGACGGTCCGGGAAAAATACGGCTTTGCCATTACGACGGTCCTGCCCCTGCTGGGCAAACACCAGCGGACGAATTGCGCCGCTGCCGTCATGACACTGCTCATCTTGGCCCGCCATGAAAAGAAACTGACCCGGACGGTCCTGGAAAACGGCATCCGCCATGTCCAGTGGCCAGGCCGCTTCCAGGTCTTCAAAGCCGGTGACATCGACGTCGTCCTCGACGGCGCCCACAACCCGGCTGGCATCGACACCTTCTGCAAGACTTACGAAGACGTCTTCGCCTCGCGGAAGCGGGTCTTCCTCTTCTCCGTCCTGGCCGACAAAGATTACAGTCAGATGGTACGGGAACTCTTCCACGACGACGATTACGTCGTCTGCGCACCGGCACCGACGCCGCGCTCAGCCGACCCCAAGGCCATGGCGGCCATCCTGCCGTGCAAAGCCGATTGGGCCGGCACCATCGCCGAAGGCTGGACAAAGCCCTGGCTGCCATCAAACCGGACCAGGTCCTCTGCATCGTCGGCTCTCTGTACATCCAGGGAGAAGTCCGGAAATACTTCCGGAAGAGATACCATATTGAGTAAGGGCTGAGCGGCTAGCAGCTTGTAGGGGCCGTCCCAAAGGGCGGCCCGCTTGATTCCTCTTTATAGCAGCTAGCGGTGAGCCACTAGCCATTGAAAAGGCGCTGTCTTACAGGACAGCGCCTTTTCGTTGCGCCTCTGCGCCTTTTTATGGTAAAATGATACATATATTTTACACGGAATGTAAGGAGCGAACATTATGAAGTGGATGATACGGACCGGCAGTACGCCAGCCGAGCGGGCACGGCTGCGCGTCGTCTATGCTATGGCTGGTACTGTCTTTTTTATGCCGGTGAACTTGTTCATTATGGAAGGCTTTTTCATCATCGCCCTGGGCCTGGGGCTCTATTACTGTAAAAAATATCCCAAACTGCCCCTGCGCCAGTCGCCGTTGTCCCTGCCGGCTGTCGGCTTTGCCCTGGTGGCCTTTCTGTCTCTCGTCGGCTCGCCGCACTTTCTCTTAGGGACGGCTTTCTATGCCTTCACGGTTTTGCAGTACCTCGTGCTCTACTTTGGCATCCTCCTGTTCGTCCGCCATTCCTGGGAACGGCGCCTGCTCTTTTCGACGCTCCTCCTCAGTGCCTTCGTCGTCGCCCTGTACGGCCTGTACCAGTATGCCCACATGCTGACCCTCCACGAGGCCGAATGGGTCGACAACTCAGCCTTTCCCATGCTGCGGCGCCGCATGTACTCGACGCTGTACAACCCTAACTTATTGTCGGCCTTCCTGCTGATTATCATGAGCGCTGCGGCGTCGATGATGATCTGTACCCGCCATCGCTGGCATCACGTCATGTACCTGGCCTTTTTTGCCATCCTGACCCTCTGCCTGATCCTGACCTATTCCCGTGGCGCATGGCTCAGCGTCTGCGCTTTGATCTTCTTTTTCGGCCTCTTTTGGGATAAACGGGTGTGGCTCCTCTTTCTGGCAGGCCCGCTGATCCTGGCTTTCTACCACGGCGGCGTCGCCGACCGCCTGATGTCCATTTTCAGCCACAGCGAAGCGGACACGTCCGTTTCCATGCGCATGGACATGTGGGAGGCAGCCATTGCCATGTTTGTCGACCATCCCGTCCTGGGCATTGGCTGGGGCGCCTTCAAACACGTCTATCCCGTCTATAATGAATTGATCCAGGAAGCAGGTATCGTCATCTTCCACGCCCATAATATGTACCTCAACATCCTGGCAGAAACGGGCATGGCCGGCCTGGGCTTCGGCTTATGGTTCTTTTTCGGCAATGCCTGGTATGCCATCCGCTATGTACGCAGCCATGCGGCCCACACCTTCAGCCGATCCCTGGCCATGACCCTGGCCGCTGCCGTCTTGTCCCTGGGAATCAGCGGCATGAGCGACTACGATTTATTTAGTACCCAGATTTCACTTACTTTTTGGCTGATGAGTGCCCTTTTTGCTAACATGTATGGCGAAGAATGTGAAAAAAAACGATAAAAATAGTTTGCGAAATAATTCACAATGATATATAATAAGTCTGTGACTATTATCACTAGATAAGATGACTTATAGCTATAGGGAATAGCTTGGGACATAGTTGGAGGGTATTATCCATGAGACAGAAAAAGGCAATATCGGATGCTGTCATCGAACGATTGCCGCTGTACTACAGGGACTTGCTATTATTGCAAGACGCGGGAATCGATATCATCTCATCCGAAAAGTTAGGGGAACGGTTGGGGATTACGCCGGAACAAATCCGCAAAGACCTGACCTGCTTTGGGGCTTTTGGAAAAAAGGGCGTAGGCTATTACGTCAGTGAATTATGCCAGCAGATCGTGGAAATCATCGGCCTGCAGCAGCATTGGAAAATCGGTATCGCCGGCATCGGCCATCTCGGCTGGGCCTTGGCGAACTACAAGACTTTCGGACGCTTGGGCTTCCGCACGACAGGCTTGTTCGACGTCGATCACCGCATCATCGGTCAGAACGTCGGCGGCGTCGAAGTCACGCCGATTTCTGAAATGGGCGAAGTCATTCAGCGCGAAGGCATCCAGATCGGTATCATCACGACACCGGCAGCTGTAGCTCAGCAGGTCGCCGACCAGATGGTCGCCGCCGGCATCCGGGGCATCTTGTCCTTTGCACCGCTGCGCCTGACCGTACCGGACGGCATCTTCGTCTTCCGCGAAGACCTGTCCATCGGCTTGAGCCGCATTTCGTACTATTTGACGAATAAGAAGGATTGATGATGGCCGTCCGCTATTGGCATGGCGGGCGCCCTTACATTATCTTTATAGTTTGTAGTACAGATAGTTTTTGGGGTGTAGGGGTCGCCACGTGCGAGCCCCTACAGCAAAAAGGCGCTGTCTTCATGCGACAGCGCCTTTTGTGTGCTATAATATTCGTACATTCCCGATAATTTATAGAATGAGGTGATACTACTATGGATTCTATCTATGGTTCCTATGGACCGGCTTTGCAGGCTGCTCTGGAAGATATTATCGGCCGTATCCGCGCCTATAGTGACGATATAAAGGCCAAGACCGGGGAAGCGGCTTATGAACACCTGATTTACCGCATCAAGTCCGAAGGGAGTATGCGGGAAAAATGTGACCGCAAGGGCCTGCCTCAGACGGCCTATTCGGCTCTCCACGATATCCGCGATGCCATCGGCATCCGTATCGTCTGTTGTTTCCTCGACGACATCTATCGGGCTATCGACTTCCTGAAAAGCCTCGATGGCGTCCGCGTCGTCGAAGAGAAAGATTATATCCGCCACGTCAAACCGAACGGCTACCGCAGTTACCACGTCATTTTGGAACTGGAAGAGCCTTATGAAGATGTGACCGGCGCCAATCCGGGTCATTTCTATGCCGAAGTCCAGCTGCGCACGATTGCCATGGATTCCTGGGCCAGCCTGGAACATCAGATGAAATACAAGCACGACATCAAGAACCCGGAACTCATCGTCCGGGAACTCAAGCGCTGTGCCGATGAACTGGCTTCGTGCGACGTGTCCATGCAGACTATCCGCAATTTGATCCATGCACAAGAATAAGGGGGAAACGCTATGCGCCTTCTATTAGCTGAAGATGAAAAAGAAATGTCCGCAGCTCTGTCTGCCATCCTGACCCATTCGGGATACGATGTCGATGCCGTCTATGACGGCCAGGCTGCCGTCGAAAAAGCCCTGTCCCAGTCCTATGACTGTATGATCTTCGACATCATGATGCCGAAGAAGGACGGCGTCCAGGCCTTGAAGGAAATCCGCGACAAAGGGAATATGACGCCGGTCATCATGCTGACGGCCAAAGCCGAAATCGACGACCGCATTACCGGCCTCGACGCCGGTGCCGACGACTACTTGACCAAGCCCTTCGCCATGGGCGAACTCCTGGCCCGCCTGCGCTCCCTGACGCGGCGGTCGACGTCCTATGCGCCGTCGAAACTCACTGTCGGCAATGTCGAACTCGACGTGGAAGAACAGGAACTGGCCTGCCGCAATTCTATCCGCCTGGCCAATAAGGAAACGAAGCTCATGAAATTCTTCATGGCCAACGCCGGCAAAACCCTGTCGACGGCCCAGATTTTTGATAACGTCTGGGGCGATGAAGAAGACGACGTCGATGAAGGCATCGTCTTCCTTTACGTCTCGTATTTACGGGAAAAGCTCGAAGCCGTCCAGGCCGACATTGAAATCGTCGGCCAAAGAGGGCAGGACTATGCCTTGACCGTGAAAGAAGCGTCTGCGGAGGGTTAGACCATGAATATGATCAAGCGCCTGCGCCGTAAATTCATCATCATGGCGACAATCGGCGTTCTCGTCGTCCTCGGCGGCGCCTGGGCCTCATCAATACCATCGCCTATATGCGGATGAATCAGCAGGTCATGTCGGTCCTGACCTATATCATCCATAACAACGGCGCTGTGCCCCAGAAAATCGGCGGCGACGATGGCAGTTTCTTCAGCGACCCGTCATGGACCGAAGAGACGCCAGAATTTGCCTACCAGATACGCTTTTTCAGCGTCCTCGTCAATGCCGGCGGCTATGCGGAAAAAATCGACATCCAGCACATCGCTTCGTTTTCTGAAAAAGAAGCCATCGAATACGCCCGGACGACTGTCGCTGAGGCGCGGGAAAACGGAACGAAACAGGGCTTTTTCAAAAAGAACCGGGCCAGTTATGCCTATATGATTCAGCCCAACGACGACGGCAGCTTCCTCATCGTCATCCTGGACTGCACGCGCGACGTCGCTGCTGTCACTTCGTTCATGCGCTATTCTCTCTGGTTTGGCCTGGGCTGTGTCATCTTATACGTCATCATCCTGGCGGCCATGTGCAACGTCGCTATCCGGCCTTTCGTCCGCAACATGGAGAACCAGAAGCGCTTCATCACCAATGCCGGGCACGAACTCAAGACGCCGATTGCCATCATCTCCGCCAATGCCGAAGCCATCGAGATGCTCAATGGCCAGAGCCAGTGGACGGACAGCATCCTCAAGCAGGTCCGCCGCCTGTCCAACCTCATCCAGAACCTCATCATGCTGTCCAAGATGGGCGAACGCTCTCAGGTCGACCTGGTCATTACCGATGTGAACTTGTCGGAAACGGTCCATGCCGTAGCCGACTCCTTCCAGCAGCTGGCCATTGACGCCGAAAAGACCTTGCATACGGATATTGCCGACGGCATCCACGTCAAAGGCGACAGTAAGTGCCTCTATGAACTGGTCAACATCCTCGTCGACAACGCTGTCAAGTATTGCGATGACAAGGGGACCATCGACGTCTCCCTGCGCCGTCCCCGTCTGGGGAAGGGGGCGATTGTCGCCGTGACCAACACCTATGCCGACGGGGCTAATGTGGATTATTCCCGCTTCTTTGAACGCTTCTACCGCGGCGATACGTCCCATAACAGCCAGAAGGCCGGCTATGGCATCGGCTTGTCCATGGCCGAAGAATTGACGAAACTCATGGGCGGTAAGATTAATGTATCCTATAAGGCCCAACGTATAACGTTTACTGTTCGGCTGGGCTGATTTTCCCTATAGGGAAAGCGCCTGACCTGTGTTATAATGTGACCAACATCACTTTTATTCAGGGGGAAGATACCAATGGAAATGCACATGGAATATATCCGAAAATTACCGGAACCGCAGGAATTGATGGAACAATTTCCCATCGATGACAAGGTCAAGGCCATCAAGGCGAAACGGGATGAAGAAATCAAAAACATCCTGACCGGCCAAGACGACCGCTTCCTGCTCATCATCGGTCCCTGTTCGGCCGACAATGAACCGGCTGTCCTCGACTATATCCATCGCCTGGTCAAGGTCCAGGAACAGGTCAAAGATAAAATCTTTATCATCCCGCGCGTCTACACCAGCAAACCCCGTACCATCGGCGTCGGCTATAAGGGCATGCTTCATCAGCCGGACCCGGAAGGCAAGGAAGACATGCTGGGCGGCATCATCGCCATCCGTGAAATGAATGCCCGCGTCGTCCGCGAAACGGGCTTTACCTGCGCTGAAGAAGTCCTCTATCCGGAAATCTTCCGTTACTTGTCGGACCTCTTGTCCTATGCCGCCGTCGGCGCCCGGTCCGTCGAAGACCAGTTCCACCGCATGATTGCCAGTGGCGTCGGCATCCCTGTGGGCATGAAGAACCCGACGTCCGGTGACATTTCGGTCATGCTCAACTCCATCGAAGCGGCCCAGCATACGCAGGATTTCCTCTTCCGCGGCTGGGAAGTCCGCACCAAAGGGAATCCGCTGGCCCACGCCATCCTGCGCGGCTATGTCGACAGCTTCGGCAACAGCATGCCTAACTACCATTATGAAAACCTCCAGCGCCTGTACGAAGCCTATGGCAAGCGGGACCTGTCCTATCCGGCCGTCATCGTCGACGCCAACCATGCCAATTCGGGCAAGAAATACCTCGAACAGATACGCATCGCCAAAGACGTCATCCACAGCCGCAAGCACTCGGCCGACATCAAACAGCTGGTCAAGGGCTTGATGATCGAAAGCTACATCGAAGACGGCAATCAGAAAATCAGCGAAGGCACCTATGGCAAATCCATCACCGACCCCTGCCTGGGCTGGGAAAAATCCGAACGCCTCATCTACGATATGGCAGAATTGCTGTAATTAGTGGCTCGTGGCTAGTGGTTCGTTTTTGCGGTCTTATAGCCGCACTGTAGGAGCTTCTCTATAGTTTGTAGAAGAGGGCCTTAAATTAAAAACCAACCCCTAGCCCCTAACCACTAGCCCCTAACCACTAAAAAAAAATCGCTGTCGTACGTGCGACAGCGATTTTTTTTAAAAAGTATCCAACAATACATATCCTTTACCGCGCAGGAACGTTTCCGTTTCCATTTCGCGGGTCTTGAAGATGGCGACCGGTGTGCCGGCCTGGCGGTTATAAGAAATATACAAGTAGTCAATGGAAATATTGGCCTGGCGGAGGCTGTCGAGGATTTTGTCCAGACAGCCCGGCGTATCGCCCATTTCGACGGCGACGACTTTGTCCATATGACATTGGTAGCCGGCTTCCTGCAATTTCGAGACAGCCAGTTCCGGATTGGTGACGATGAGGCGGATGATGCCGAATTCTGCGCTGTCATTGGCCAGCATGGTGTAGATATTGATATTGGCATCGGCTAAGACCGACGTCATCTTGCGCAAGGCGCCCTTCGTGTTTTCAGTGAATACAGAAACTTGATTGAGCATAAATCGAAATCCCCCTTGATGATAAAATATTGTGACGTTGTCCCCATTTTACCATAAAAAGACAGGCTTGTAATGGGGATGGGATTTGTTAAACGTTTCAGAATGGGCAAGTCATGATATAATAAAAGCATAGGAACTATGTTTTTTACGATACGAGGTGAGGGCTATGCCAGCTCGATTGGTCATCTTCTTATTTTTACTGCTCACAGGCACTGCCAAACTCTATATGTGGCTCGGCGTCACGGACCCCTTGAAAGCCGTCATCGCGGCGACCCTGACGACCTTTGTCATCATCTGTGGTCTGCGGCGGAGCGGCCAGAAACAGGCCGAACAAAAAGAACGGGAAAAGACAGCGGTAGCTGAAAAAGAAAAAATCCAGTCGGCCCAGGAACCCGTAAAGACGAAACATCGACTCGATGCCGACGATGCGGCCTTCCTGTCAGCCGTCGGCACAGGCCTTATCCTGCACGAACTCCACGAACGGAACAAAGAACAAGAACGGGTCGAACGCGATTACGACGGGAATTGGGATAACCCCGATGACGACAGCCAGTATGACGATAACCAGTACGACGACAGCCAGTATGACGATAACCAGTACGACGATAGCCAATATGATGACTGGGAGTGATGGGAATTTCGCAGGCCGCAGTTCGCAGACGGCAGACCGCAAAAAAATACACGGCCAACGGCCTTGTGCGTAGGGGCTGTCCCAAGCCTTTTTGGCCCGTCAGGTGCTGACCGTCGGGAGGCGCAAGACGGCTGCCAAAACGGACAGCTGTGGCTGGGCAGCCCGTTGTGAGATTTGGCATACCTATTCTTGTATGATGGTAGGTTTTTACGAGCCACGAACCACTATTTTTTCACGAGCTGAGGGTTCCTTGAGGCAATGTCGTTAATTTGAATTTATCGTCGCGCAGCGGCATTTGAATCCGAAGTGAACCGCGGCCTGCGAACTGCGGGCCGTCAGACCCTAAATTCGACGAACGACCTACGACGAACGGCTCTACGCCGCGGCCTGAGGCCTTCATTTCCTGGAGATTCCGAAATATACGAAATCGCCGAAGAAGCGAATCCGTGACATGACGAAAATGGAGCGCTGGCTGGCGTATTTCGCTAACCAGCTCATACCATCGTAGGGGTCGTCCGTGGGCGACCCGTCAGCATGATAGGGCTTGTCTTGTTCATGCATGTGGATTAGAAGGAGGGAACTGATCATGAGCGATGAAGCCATCCATAAAGCCGTAGATGCCGCCCGGACCTTTCTTCAGGATGACGCCGAACGCCTGGCTTACATCAACCGCGAACTCGCCATCCTAGACTATAACTCGGACCATCGCGATGCCTTTGAAGAAGGGGAAGCTAAGGGACGTGCAGAAGGAATTGAAAAAGGTCGTGCAGAAGAACGGAAATCGTCAGATAACCGATGGGAAAAATTGATGGGTCTGTTATTGGAGGAAAAACGGTATGATGAAGCGAAAAAAGCAGCTTCCAGTAAAGAGTTCCGTGAAACACTTTTCAAAAAATATGGCTTAGAATAAGACAGAATTTAGAAGTGAACGTACTCCCGCCTATAGAGGCGGGAGACTTCTTGCAGAATCAGGTTAAAGTAAAGGTAGTGTCAAGATTCTTTCGCAAATTCATTTCATCCGCCAGTAAATATCGTAATCAGATATATGGATTTTCCTCGTCATTTGGCTGCTCAATTTCCATCTTGAATAGATGCTCCATGTCCATATAGCGTTTTGAGCCCCATTCCGAGGCGGCAACATGACGAAGTCTGGCTGAGACGAGC